>JAGHBX010000118.1 GCA_021160785.1 Planctomycetota bacterium
CCTGCCGTCCTTATCCCACACACGCACTTTCCAATAGCACCGCTGCGCCGACCGCAGGGCTTTGCCCGAATAGACCACGCCAACCGACTCGCTGGAATCGACCCTGCCGCTGTCCCACAAATCCCCCTTGTCGGCATTGAGTATAGCTTCACTGCTCGCAACGAGCACCCGGTAGCTGCTCTGCTTTTGCCCTCGCTCATCCGACTGCAATACCCAACTAAGTCGCGGAGCGCTCTCATCGACGCCCAATGGATTTACGCGATATTCACAACCAAGCCCCCCTGCCCCGATTCCCGACAACTCGCCAAAAGAAACAGGACATGCAACCGCAGCGACAACCAACACGCAAACAAGAAAAGTTCCAAATGATTTATTCATATCCAAACGCCTTCAGCTATTATCGCTATTGTCAGTTCCGCAGTCACTTCATCTTAATTTCTAATTCAATCTCCCGCCCGGCGCCGAGTGCGACCGTGCGGGCGTTCTTGTTGTTGGTTTTCCGAATCGAGGCTTTGCCATTCTTCACAGAGATACTCGTTATCTCAGAAGGCGCCTCCAATGTGACCGATTGCTTAACAGCCGATTCGAGGCTGATCCGGATACGGTTATTATCCCAATGGAGGCGTTTGATCTCTATCTGTCCGCGGCACAAGACTCCTTCAATCGTGCCGGTCGGCCAGGCTGCCGGAAGAGCCGGCAGCAACTGGATCCTGCCGGGCTCCGACGCCGCTAACATCTTGATGAGCACCGCGGGCATGCCTCCGCTTATATCCATATTGAACAGCGATTTATGGTTGTGCATACTGGCCAGATTATTCAGCCAGAACCGGTTTACCAGGTGGATCAGGCATTCGTAGGCCAGTTCATCTTCGCCAAGGCTGGTGGCGGCCTGTCCGAGCTGAACCAGTCCAAACGACATAAAGCCCGACGCTTTGCCCTTCCAGTGTCGATCGAGCTTGTACTCAATGCTTTTCTTAAAAGCGGACTGAAGTGCGCCGCTCTCGGCGATCTCTTTCGGCATGCCGTCATAAAGCGGGTACAGTTGAGAGGAGTGCCTATGGCTGTCCCGATTGTCCAGCCTGGGCGTCAGCCATTCCTTGATAATGCCCTCGTCGCTGATCGTATAATCCGGCATCTTTTTAAGCATGCTCCGCCAGAGAGAAATCTTCTCCTGATTTTTGCCCAATTCGCCGCTGGCGGCGATCAGGTTCCGCAGTAATTCCTTTGCCGCGGCGACATCCATGGTGGCGTTGAAAGTGCCTTGCGAATTTGTGTTGCCGGGAGTGTTTTCCGGTGATTGTGTCGGGCTGAATATGTATTTCCCGTCGGGCCCTTCGTAAAGATAGTCTTCAAAGAACAGGGCCGCCTTTTCCATGAAGGGCAGAGCATGCTCAGCCAAAAACGCCCGGTCGCCCGTGTAGAGATAATAGTCATAAAAGAAGTGAGCGGACCAGGCCGCGCCGCCTACCCAGAACCCGCCGGCAAAACTCGGGGCAAGCGCATTATTGAAGCCGTTGGTTGTGGATCGCGAGGGCAGTACGACCCCCCGGCATCCAAAAATATGCTTGGCGTTGATCTTCAGATAGGGAACTATCGATTCGATGTAGGAGGTATAAGCCAACATAAGCTCCGGCGTGTTGCCCATCAGCATAGCCGCGATAGCCGACGGCACATTGCCGTTGTGGGTAAAGTCGCTCGCCCAGCCGGGCACATAGGTTCCGCCCCACACGCCTTGCAGGGTGGGAGGAAGCTGACCCGTGCATGAGATGATATTGTAGCGGGCCGCGTCGAATTCCTTCTCCACCAGCGCCCTGCAGAGATTGACATTGCTCGTCTTGGCGAGCAGCTCTTCAGTGGTCAGTTTATGGTCCGCCCCGCCGCCAATGTCCAGACGCATACGCATGAACATCTCGCCATGGATGCGCTTATGCTCGGTGAGCAGGCTTTGATAATCGGTACTCAGGCCGGACAGGGCGTTCTTCATCCCGTCGAAAGACGACCGATCGGGATCATAGAGCATTTTAATATCGACAAAAACCAGCACGCTGTCTGCGCCGGTCACAATCAGCGTTTCACCTTCCGCCCGTTTGGCGCCGTTTTTCGCAACAATATATGCCATGCCTTCCAGGGCATGGATACTGCCGGGATAAGCTTTGGTAAAACTATTCCGAAAAGTCAGTCCGGACTCATCGGCGGTTGATTTAACATCGGCGATATGTGTTTTGAACCTGTCAGCAGACCTCTCTAATGTACGCGCATCAAGCTTTTCGCTGGGCTTGCGGGGCCCGAGTTTCAGCCGGCAGCTCACCGACCCGGCTTTTGGACCGGTGATCGACAGTACGGCAACGCCATTCGCCCTGGAAACAAACAATCGTCGCTCGAACACGCCGCGGTTGTCGGCCCAATGCACTGTCGCCTCGCCCGTCTGGAAATCCACGGACCGCATATAATCGCTGATGTCCCCCTCGGATTCCATCGTTATATTGAAATCGAAAGCCGGCACAAACGGATCCGGATACATGAAACCTGTCTGTCCGGAAAAATCGAACGCCAACTCGGTCGCCTGCCTGTACAACCCGCGGTCGATCAGATTTCTGACCTCAAATAAACGCGCTGACGAGTCCGGCGGCATCGTAGGGGGACCCATCGGCAGGAACAATCTCTCATGAGTGAAAACAATGGTTTCATCCAGGGGACGGCTAAGTACATTGGCCCCGATTGTGCCGTTTCCGGAGATCAGTCCATGCTCCCATGTCTCAGCCGGCTGGGAGCTGACAAAACCACGTTCGGGCGATTGCAGTCGCCTGGATACCCCCGATGAATCAGCAATCAGGACCACAGTGATCAAGCCAATCGCAAGTGAAACCATACGTCCGGAGATAAGCGAATTCATTTTCATAACGTCCGGTCCTTTCAATAAATTCTTCGCAGGCCATAACTCCTTGTTACTGCAACGGCCCCCATATCTCAACCAACAAATCATGTAAGACCGGATCGTGCTCCTTGAGTTCCGCACGACAGAAGGGATAGAAGTCGTTGCGGTAGAAGTAGGCTTCCGTTCCTTCGGCGAAATACTCCATTTGATCGGTCAGGGCGTAATGGCGAACCCTCTTGCCCGTATAGAGAAGCACGTTTTCGTAGATGCCGGCGGCTTTAGCCTTTTTGTAAGCGTCAATAATGCGCTGATCTCCGAAGCCTAAGTACTGATCGTGATAAGCGTGGGCCAATTCGTGGAGGACCACAGCCGGATGTTTGATCATTTGACTCCGCGACAGAAGAGTCTTCGCCCGCGGAATATGCACCTTCTTAGCCAGACGCGGATCATGGCCGTGGGACTTCAGCCAGCCGACATTCGGATGATACTGCATCGACCCCAACGTGGGGTGGTGATGCTCGATCCAAATCTCCAGCTTGCGCATCCTGGCGAGTTTTTCTTCCGGCAATAGAATCGCGATCCGCTGGAGGTGATTAGCCAACATCTTCAGGGCATCGGCCCCGGCCTGGCTGTGTTCTCCTTCCAGCATTTGCGGATCCACGTAAACAGTCCAGCCCTCGATCTTTTGAACAACCGGCTCAAACCGGTGATTCCTGGCTTCTTCTATTGAGTTGGAACGTGAGTCTGCTTTCTTTGCACCGCTTGTTAGCGACAGGGCCCCGCACACGAGCAACATCAAGATGGTCTGTTTGATTGATTTCATTTGGATTACCTTTCATTCCCGGTTCCGTTTGGTGATTGCTCGCTTATTATACCCCAAAGCCTCCGAAATGAACAGTTAATTCATCCGTGGTGCTATTTGTCGCAGGCCATTACTTCGACCAGGTGGCGGCCGGTATTGGCCGAGTTGTGCGTTACCGTTACGCGAATGTACCGGGCATCGCGCGGCGCAAAGGTGCATGTAATGCCTGCGGCTGTGGACAATTCCTTGTTTTGACGCTTGTCCGCCGCCAACTGCCATGTCCCGCCGTCCACTGAGGTCTCAACCGTGAATCCGTAATATCGCTTGTCGCCGTAGTAAAGTACGACAACGACCCGGCCCACGGAGGTGATCTCCTCCAGATCGACCTGCCACCATGCAGGGCCCGGATGCTGCCGGACATCGGTCGCCCAGAAGCGGTCGGTGTTGCCGGCGTAGCCATCGTTGGCCAATCGAGCTGGATATGGTTGTAGCGAACCGGAGCAAGTCACCGGTTTGCCGGTGGTCAGACTCAAGGCGTCGCCAGGGGCGGGTTTGAATGCGCCGCCGTACCTGGCCCACAGTTTTCTCGCTGCGGCAATGCTGTCGCCGCGCGGCGCGATCGGATACGTCTCGGTCCCGTCCGCCCAGTCCCGCTCCCATTCCCATAGCTTCTGTGAAAATGCCTTGCTGTCGAACGGATGCTCGCCATCCAACGACTCGCCGACCTCGCGCAGATACCATTCCCAACGGTGAAGGTAGAACCCGCCAAGCATGCCGCTCCATTCTTTGCGGGCATAATCGCGAATCACTTTCCCTGTGCCCCACAGGGTCAACACTCGCCGGGCGTTCCACTCGAACTTCGCCCGCTCGGCGTCATTGGTTCCCCAACGCCTGGCGTCTGCCAGCCAGCGCCCTAACAGAAACTCCCTGCGTGTGGCTAACAATTCGTCCAAATCCCGGATCAGTTGCAGAAACTTCTCCGAAGCTGCGCGAAATTCTTCGGCGTTTCCCGAGCGGTGGGCTTCAACGATTTTGCGCTGCAAACTGCTCGCATGATTTGACAGTACCTGCCTCGCCACGTTGACCAGATCAAAGCGGTACGTGTCCGCTTCGCCTAACGTATCGGCAGCCTGGAGCAGACGCCGCCAGGCGTCGGCGAGTTGGAGATTGTCGTAGGGCGTGCCCCCGGCCGGATTGAGCGACGGAATGCGAAGGACGATCCCCTGGGTCCCGTGGGGCGCAGTATAGACCGTGCTTTGGAGAATCAGCCAGGCAGCCTCGGCGTCAGCATTCGCCTGGCCGTAGCGGTAATGCGCGTAACCTTTGATCCATTGACTCAAATCCAACGGCCTATTCCTCCAGGCCATCTCGAACATCTGGTCGTAAACGACAGGGTTGTATCCAAGGCCTTCGTTGACAAATCCCAGGCCAATGAGCTTTCCTGCTTTGGGGTCCTGCCGGGCCGCGGTTAATCCAGCATTGTTGCGGTCGAGCCTTCCACCTAAGAAAACCGTGCCGCCGAAGTTCTGCACATTACACCATATCCACGGCTTGCCGCAGAAAGCATCGGTGTGGGAC
>JAGHBX010000132.1 GCA_021160785.1 Planctomycetota bacterium
AGGCCCTTTCAGATTTGTGTGAATCGTGTGATTTTCTTCCGATCACTGAAATTGTCACCGGCCGGCTGCCCGTTGAATTCCGGGCTACTGAAGAAGTCTGCAAGATTGGTCTCCGCGTCAAGAAAGCCGATTCGAAAGAAGCCACTGAAGCGTACTTCCTGATACTTTGCGAGAAACTGCACCATGTTGTGGGGGACAGAACGCAGGCTTACGATTCGGTCGAGGAAGATGTCGCCGATGCGATGCTCAGGCACGTATATGAAATACCGATTTCCGTCAAAGCTCAATTGGATTCGACGGCATTTACCATTGAAGAAGCAATGAGCCTTGGCGTCGGCGACATCCTGCTGCTTGACAAAAAAGTGACTGATCCAATCGATCTTATTGTGGAAGACCGGATTCTGTTTCGTGGTCGGCCTGCAAAATCCGCCGGCAAATACGCAGTCGTAATTACAGAGACAGCATACGACACAAATTAAAAGTGGTTGATAATAAAGAGGAAGCAAAATGCCAGACGCAGGTACAACCCAGGCTGTGGAAGAGAAAACAGAACAAAACGAGGCCGCCGACGACTCCAAAACCCAGGCGCAATCCGTGGAGTTTGCCGAAGCCGACGAAACTGAAAACGCAGACGCAGGCGCCAGTATCGACATACTTTTGGACTTAAATGTGCCTGTAACGGTTGCTATTGGCCGCAAAGAGGTGCCCGTTCAGCGACTCCTGCAGCTTAGCCCCGGTTCAGTATTGAAACTCGACAAACCCATTACGGCGCCGGCGGATTTGTATCTCAAAGACACCCGGTTCGCCACGGGCAGTATCGTTGTGGTGGATGACAGATTTGCCGTCAGAATAAAGGAGATTCTCGGCCCAGCGGCGGCGGCCCCGGACAAGGCATAATCAGAACAGCCTCTGCCCTGGAGAATGAATCGTAATGGCAATTTCCGAGAAATCAAGTTCATCAAAGCCCGAGCTGCTTAATACGCCGACGGGTTCGCGCGGCAATATTGTTCTGGCCGTGGCGCTGGTGACAATTCTTGCCACATTGTTGATCCGCATGCCGACACCGTTGCTGGATATGCTCCTGGCATGCAGCATATCTCTCTCCGTGGCTGTCCTCATTATTACCCTCTGTTCCAAAGAAGCTCTCGAATTATCCACTTTCCCCTCGCTGCTTCTGTTCATAACGCTGTTTCGCCTTTCTCTTAACGTCGCTTCCACAAGATTGATATTGCTGCAGGGCGACGCCGGAAGAATTATCCATACTTTCGGTGAGTTCGTCGCAGGCGGCAGCTTTGTCGTCGGGCTGGTAATTTTTCTGATCCTTTTTGTCATTCAATTCATAGTGGTCACCAAAGGCGCCGAGCGGATAAGTGAAGTTGCCGCACGCTTTACACTCGACGCCATGCCCGGCAAGCAAATGGCTATTGACGCGGACCTGAATGCAGGAGCCATTACCGAAGCCCAGGCAAATGAACGAAGAGGTAAAATTGTCAAGGAAAGTGAATTCTACGGCGCCATGGACGGTGCCAGTAAATTCATTCGAGGCGACGCCAAGGCCGGAATCATAATCACCATTGTCAATATCATCGGCGGCATAACCATGGGCTACACACGCGGCATGAGTGTGTCCGACGCCATGAAAACCTATGCCATTCTTTCCATCGGGGATGGGCTTGTCAGCCAGATACCGTCAATGATAATATCCATAAGTTCCGGTTTCCTGGTGACAAAAACCTCATCGCGGTATAGTATGGGCCAGGACTTGTCCAATCAATTCCTGAAAACCTCCCAGCCGCTGACGATAGCGTCTTTCATCATCGCTGCGATGGCGCTGGTGCCGGGGCTGCCTCCGACGCCGTTCCTGTTGTTGGCTGCAGGCACCGCCGTCACGGGGAGAATAGTGGCAAAATCCGAAAAAGACAGCCATGAAAAAGGCGAAATGCCGTCTCAAAAAGCAAAAACCCAGAAGGAGCCCGTTGAAGATCTGCTGGACGTAGACAGGATTTCCGTGCATGTCGGCGTCAGACTCATCGGCATGGTCGACCCTCGTAAAGACAGTACTATCTTCGATCGTATTGGCGCACTGCGAAGACGATTTGCCCGGCAACTTGGACTTATCATGCCCCTTGTTCGCCTCAAAGACAACATCAACCTCGAGTCAAACGTTTACGAAATCAGGATCTTCGACCATGCCGTAGCCAAGGGACAATTGGAACCAAATATGTTTCTTGCCATGGATTCCGGGGGTGTCCAGACCAAAGTGCAGGGCATGGAAACCAGCGAACCTGTTTACGGCCTGCCTGCGCTCTGGATCGCAGAAGCAGAGAAAGAAAATGCTGAGTTGAGCGGATATACCGTGATTGACCCGGAGTCGGTCTTTATTACGCATCTGTCCGAAACGCTCAAGAAACATGCCAACGAATTATTGACCAGACAGGACGTGCAGATTCTTGTCGACAGACTGCGAAAGACGCAGCCGGCGCTCGTCGGGGATGTCGTTGGAGAACTCGTGCCTATTGGAATGCTGCAAAGGGTGCTCAGGAACCTGCTCGCAAATGCAATACCGATCAGGGAATTGACAACCATACTCGAAGCGTTGGGAGAGTACGCTGCAAAGACGAAAAACACCGACATCCTGACCGAGATGGTGCGAAAACACCTCAGCAGGACTATCACCGAACAGTATAAGGACAAGAACGGCAATATTACGGCGATAACTCTCGAACCTGCGATGGAACATCAAATGACCTCAAGTCTGCATCAGGAAGGCGAAACACTCAATCTCGCTTTGCCGAGCGAAATGACAATGGAAATAAGCGCCGCAGTCGCACAAGCATGGAAAACCGCAACGGACAAGGGTGTCGAAAACGTGATTTTGTTATGTGATTCGAGATTGCGACCCTCCCTGGCGGCAATGCTCTCGCGAACAGTGCCCCCGCTGTCTGTTATTGCTTACGACGAAATCGTACTCGGAACACAAATTGAACCGACAGAAACCATCTCCCTCGGACAGACCGATGAAATTGCCACACTGGGACAGGAGGTTGTGGGAGTTTCAACGTGATATGAAACATATATACGATAGAACAAAAAGGATCAACTGATTATGCCCTTAAATGTCAGGTCGATTTCAGTAAATGTTGCTGTCATATGCTTCTTCGGCATAGCCGTGGTTGGGTGGACCAGCAGCCTTTCGCCGTTTACCTGTTGCAAGAGGGCGATGATAGCGGCAGTAGTCGCATACGCAGCGACCGCCCTGGCCGTAAAAGCAATTAACAGCATTATAATAAGTGCGATGACAAAGAGTCAGATGGATCGACAAGAGGAAACAAGCAGTGTCAGCGGAGACTAAAAAACCTGCCGTGGCGCAACCCGGCGCAGACAGCCACCGGCGACTCAAAATTGCTGCAAGGAACGCCTACAGCGACCAGAAGCAGGAGTTCGTCGACAACGAGCAGATTACCCGGTTTCTTCCCATGGTGCATAAAATAATTCAGCGCGTGGTAATATATTTGAAACCGCCGTTATCATATGAGGACCTGGTTTCCGCGGGGACCGTCGGACTCGTTAAAGCTGCGCGTGATTACGACCCCTCTCGTCAGGCCGAGTTCAAGACCTACGCGTATATCAGAATCAGGGGAGCCATTCTCGATGAACTCAGAAAATGGTCCTTTGTGCCCGCAAATGTGGACAAGCAGATTCGCGAAGCCATGCAGCTCAGCATGCAAATCACACAGGAAAAGGGCACGCTGCCAACACACGAAGAGTTGGCCCGGAAGCTGGGGGTATCTGTCGATAAGCTTTATAAAACGATGAAAAATGCCCGGGCAAAACAGTTTCTTTCAATCGACAGCACGCAGGACAACTCACCTCCGCTGGGCGCTTCTTTGGCGACGGAAAACGCAGCCACTCCTCACCAGCAGCTCGAACAAGACGAACTTACAGATAAGCTGACCGAAGCTATCCAGCAATTGAACAAGAGACAACGGCAGATCATTTTGCTTCACTATCAGCAGCAGCTTACGATGAAACAAATAGGCGAGGTTTTTGGCATAACCGAACCCCGCGTCAGCCAACTGCATGCGGTCGCTATATTCAATTTATCGGTGAAATTAAGGCAATGGAAAGATGGCGGATATTGATCACAATATAATAAAACCGGTCGAGAGCCTGCGCAATATTGGAAATATAACTCCCGCAAAACGCCGTGAAGAAAGAAAGAAACGGCAAAACTTAAACGAGAAAAACCAAGGGCAGCGACAACTCGACGAAGACCAACTGAACGAATCGGACGAAGAGAACACCAAACGTGAAATTGTTGAAAAGGACCGGGACGATAATTCTATCGATTATTGTGCGTGATGTGAAAACACTTTTGTGCGAGACCGAAGGGACAAAAAACCAAATGGAAGAAACACCAGGACATGTTCTAAAGAGCAATGATGTTAAGGTTGAAGGGCATTTTCGTCTCGATGCAGGCATAACCGCCCCGTCGCAGGCCAAAGCAGGAAACGCAATGTCAGCCCAACGGCAGGTTGTTGTTGTGGAAAACCATCCTGAATTCGCCGTGATGGAAGTAACCTGCCGCTGCGGAGATAAGACACATATAAGATGTGAGTATGCGACCGCCCATTCCACCGAACAGAAACAGGACCACCAAAATGACGGAGAAAATGACGATGAAAGCTAATATAAGAACCTTTTCTATTTTGATCGTATCGGCTTTGACTTTGCTGGTGGCAGGCTGCCCCGTTGTGCAGGAGCCCGTTGAGGTTGTTTTCAAGCCCGACCCTGCCATGCAGCATCAAGGCCCCTTCATGGAGAAAAGGTTCCAGAAAGCCGCTCCAAGCGGCAAAACAGCGGTAGACTCGGCCGTCGAGATGGCAAAGAAAAACACAGAACTCTTCGAACAGATGACCGCGATGCAGCGGGAAAGCCGGGATATGGTCGCTGAGAACCGCAGGCTCAAAGAGCGAGTCGCTGTTCTTGAGCCTGAATTAGAGCAGGTCAAAAAAGAGTTGGACGAAGCAAATGATCTTCTGATCGATATGACAACCGAACTAAATAACTGGAAAATGCAGATTCTCGGCTTTCAGGAAGAAATGCGGGATGCCGACACCGAGCAATTGCGGGCATTGCTCAAAATACTCAAGGTTCTTGGCGGAGAAATCAATACCGAGGCATTATCCAGCCAGGACCACGACTCGCCCGCAGTGTCTCTCAATGAGCAAAGTAAACCTCAACTAACCGAAACTTATTCTTTAAGTGAATCAAATGAATAACTTAAAAACAGTATTATTATTGCTCCTGACGGTTCTTTTATCGGGCTGCGGGCTTTACGAATCGCACACGCCACTTGCGGGTTATTACTATCTGAATCCCGACAAGGACCTGGATGCCGTCGGCAGAACGGCCCTGATTGAACTATCCAACGATTCGCCGTTCCCCCAGAGCTCTTCCATGGCAACCGAGGCGCTTTACCAGGCGCTGCAAAAAAAGCAGATCTTCGGGCTGGCCATAGTTCGCCAGAATGATCCTGCCTGGCGGAGCTTTCAGTTGGATCTGAATACGGAATACACGCTCGAGCAACTATCGGTGATACGCAAGACCTTAAATTGCGATGCTGTATTGGTCGGCGCTGTTACGGAATTCAAGCCTTATCCTCATATGGCCATTGGCCTTCGATTAAAGCTCGTAGACCTTACCGATGGTGAGTTATTATGGGCCCTTGAGCAGGTCTGGGATACTACAGATAGGGCGACTGAAGAGCGAATAATGGACTATTACAGCGATCACAAGATCATGGGGTCTGCAACCCTTGAGGAGAGATTGGGAACTGTCAGCTCGCTGAAATTTGTCAAGTTTGTGGCCCACGAAACATCCGAAACATTAAGGCCCGAAAGACAGGGCGGCAGAAAATTATTGCTGCTGTCGCCCAAAAGAGGCGTAAACTTTAGAAAAAAATGAAAAAATGCAAAAAAAATATAAAGTTTCCGCAAAAATCCACGAAAACAATAGTGGATCAAACAAATAAGGTAGTGAGCAATGATAGAAAAGATAAATAACAACCAGGTCCCCGATATACTGAAAGAATCATCTTCCAGGCAGCCTGGGCGATCCCAGGAGCCCGCGGATAACCAGGTGGATGCTTCACTGCAGGTCACCTATAATTCTTTGATCGAAAAGGCAAAGGAAATGCCGCCCCAGGACGCCGACGCTGTCGAGCGGGCACGCTGGCTTCTGCTGTCCGGTGAGCTTGAAAGTCCTGAAAACATTCGAGCAGCAGCAGAGAATATCGCAAAATTCGGCATTTAGGAGTCAGGGAAGGCTATCATATAAAAAGGCCGGCCATGGAGGGCCAAAGCAAGGCCGCCTTTTTGCGGGAAGCCGCAAAAGGGGATATTATCCGACGGAACGGACTCCATTATCTCGGCGAAGAATGTGCATGGCTTCCCCCCAAGTCATCCACCCTTCGCCGTTTTTTTCCATCCTGCAGGCGATGAATCAATTTGCGTATTGACATACGGGCAACTCAACAAGCGACAGAGTGCTGCTTCAATTCTGCGCCAAATTGATCATTTTCTGAGCGATATCACATAACGGCATAACGTGTTCCGCAGCGTTTCGCTCGATAGCTTCTTTGGGCATACCAAAAACGACACATGACGCCTCATCCTGCGCTATGGTGTGCGCGCCGCTTTCACGCATGTTCAGCAATCCACCTGCGCCGTCGTTGCCCATGCCCGTAAGGATCGCCCCGACGGCATTTGCGCCTGCGTACTTGGCCACTGAGTTGAACATTAACTCCACGCTCGGTCTTTGCCGACAGACAGGCGGGCCGTCCTTGATGGTAACATAATAGTTTGCACCTGATCGCTGCAGGATCATATGAAGCCCGCCGGGAGCAATCAGGGCCTTGCCCGGGATAACGTGGTCTCCATTGCGGGCTTCTGAGACATTGACCGCACATTCGTTGTTCAAACGCTCGGCGAATGAGCTTGTAAAGTGAGCGGGCATATGCTGAACTATCAGCGTCCCCGGAGCATTGGCGGGCATGGCGGAAAGAAGTCTTGTTAATGCCTGGACTCCGCCGGTCGAGGCGCCTATGGCAAAAATTTTGTTGGTCGTTTCGACCATACTCAATCGCCTGGGCGGTGCATCACCTTGGCGTTTGTCAATAGTATTCTTGTTGATTTGCGCTCTTGAGGCTAACTTTATCGTGCCGACAAGCTCGCTGCAGGCCTCTCCGACGCTGTAAGCAGGCCCTGGTTTGGCTATGACCTCCACCGCCCCGGCTGCGAGCGCCTCCAGGGCCATCTTGCCGCCCTTGGGTGTTAGCGAACTGAGAACAATCACAGGCATCGGATGATGCTTCATCAGTTTTCGCAGGAAGGTTATGCCGTCCATTCTCGGCATTTCCAGATCGAGCGTAAGAACATCCGGCTGAAGCGACAGTATCTTGTCCCGCGCTATGAAGGGGTCGGGTGCGGTTCCGACGACTTCTATACCTTGGTGTTGACTCAACTGCCGGCTGAGTATCTTGCGGACTACGGCCGAATCGTCGACTATCAGGACTTTAACATTGGTGTTGAGAGTAAGCGCCATATCAGTTCTTCCTAAAGTTTTACAGCGATTGTCATGGTAGCGGCGTTGGATAGTTTTTGCTCAAGAGCCTCCTACAGATATTTCTTAAGACCGCCGGACCTGATTGTTACAGCCCCGTCGGTAACACTCATATACAGAGTACGCGGCGAGAAGCCGCCGACATCCTCGGCGTCAATGAACATTCCTTGTTTCCACAGGATTTTCCTGATGGCAAGATAATTGCGTCTGCCGATATTAAATCCTTTTGCATTAACTTTCAGTCTTTGCGCACCGCCTGCCACCTTTACACTGAGTTGGTTTTTCTTTATTCCCATCAAAGTCAGTTTTTCAAGCAGCGTCTTCATACCCGTATCAGCGTAGACAAACGGGTTTTCTCCCGCCTTCTGCGGGTTTGCCGTTGAATCCGGAAGGAGGTAATGGAGCAGACCCCCGGCGCCCATCTTCCGGCTATACAAGCAGACGCCGATACATGATCCCAACGCATATGTCGCCAGAACATGCGCAGGATTGTCGGACACCTTAGCGTCGGATATGTTAACTGTTATTGTTTCTTTCAGCATATCTGAATTTCGCAGTTTCATGCAAATCATCGACTAAACATATAACTCAACTGAGGATAACTGTTTTATTCAGGCCCGGCCCGCCAGGTCGCTCATCGCAGTATCAACCCAATCTTTGAATCTCAGCAGCATATCCGGTCGCTGGTTGTCGTCGAGTTCCTCGAAAGCGAATTCCGCTTGATGGCAAAACTCCGATATTTCGGCAGCACCCATCATTGACGATTCACCCTTGATCTTGTGCAGAAGCCGTCGTATAGCCGCGACATTTTCCTTACTGTTATTACCGGCCTCGTACGCCAATGCCGCCTGTTCAATCTCGTCCAACATTGAATTGGCCGACTCCACATAATCATCCAGCATATCTTCGCTGTCGCCGGGGATATGGACATCCTGTGGGTCGGGCAGCGAGCCGTTGTTTCTTATTCCGGAAAAATCCTTGATCTTCACAGCATGTCTCCAGGGTAATTCGCCTATCGAATCAATCTTGTTTCAGTTAGTTTCTGTTGTCATTGCCGCATCCTCGACAGTCAATCTGGCGGCTATCGCATGACCTTCGATATTCAACACAAAGGTGTTGCCATCCGCCACAAATTCCGTCCATTGCGGCGCATTATCACAAGTGGCGACCTTTGGAACAGTGATGTCAAAAACATCCGCTGTCGAGGAAACAACCAGTGGGAGAAACAAGCCGCAGGTGACATTGGAAAGCTCCTTCAGGGCATCGAGAGCGGCTTGATCATTGATCGTATCGAGTGCAGCTATGTTTTCGGCAAGTATCCCGCATAAATCCATGCCGGCGAGCATTTGGATGGCGCCTTTCTTGGCGCCTGAAAAATCTATTTGCGCCAGTACAGTCTCTTCGGGGACGACCATATCGTCGTCAACCGGCACAGCCGTCACAAGCGCCATCGTTTCAAGCGACTGCACCAGGGCCTGAGCAAGGAGATTGCTTGTGTTAGTCTCCGGTTTGGCCCAGAGTGTTTGCATCGTCTCTTTGAACTCTTCCGGCGTGAAGGGCTTGTGTAGATAATCCCTTACCCCTTCGGCCAGGAGTTTCGTGAGCCGAGACGTCTTGGATTCGGTTGAAATAACAACGACAGGGATCGACTTCGTGGCCTCCCGGCTTTTCATTCGCTGCACCATCTCGGCGCCGCCCATTTTGGGCATGTTCAAATCCGAGAGCACCAGGTCCACCGGTGAATCTTCGAGAATCTTCAAAGCCTCCTCGCCGTTTTCCGCATCCAGGAACTCTCCGATGTCCAGATCGGCCATTTCGATGATGCGTCTTATTCTCTTGCGGGTCAAAGACGAATCATCCACTATCAGTATATTCCAAGCCATGACATGTCTCCTATACAGGCATTAAGTCTCAATATGTTCTCACAACTCTCTTTCGACGCCGTTGGCCTTGATGGTTACGGAGCCGTCGGCAATATTCATATATACTGTGCGAGGCGAATGGCCGCCGATGTCTTCGGCACCGATAAACATCCCATTCTTCCACAGGAGTTTTCTTATAGCCAGATAATTGCGCTTGCCGATATTGAATCCTTTCGGCCCTGTATTCATCTCCGCTCCGCCTGCGATTTTTATCTGCATGCGTTTCTTGTTTGCTCCCATTGACAATAATTTTCCGAGCAGGAGTTTCATTCCGGTATCGGCGAACATAAACGGCTTCTGTTGTGCCCGCTCGGGATCCATCTTCGAGTCCGGAAGCTGGTAATGCAGCATGCCGCCGATATGTGTGGGCGAGTCGTACAGGCACACGCCGATACACGAGCCCAATGAATATGTTGTCAGAAGATCGCCAGGGTCATTGGAGGCCTTCGCGTCTGATACATCCACGATTACTTTTGTCTTTACCATATCCAAATCCTGACACTATGGTTTCATGTAAATTGTGGGCTGAACATATTTGAATTTGTGCTCGATCCCGGTCAATGATTCCGAGTGCCCGGTGAACAGAATCCCCCCTGAATCCAGCAGGTCCCAAAAGCGGTTTACCAGGGTCGACTGCGTCGCCTTGTCAAAGTAGATCATCACATTTCGGCAGAAGATAAAGTCCAGCGGACCCTTGATCGGCCAATCGTTCATCAGATTCAAATAGCTGAAAATCACGGTATCTCTGAGACGATTGCTTACCTCGAACATCTTGTGTCCGTTCCTGCGATGAGGAACAAGGTACTTCTGCTTTTGAAGGGATGGAACAGGCTCGACCCTTTCGATGCCATAGATGCCGGCTTTGGCGAGTTCGAGTATGCTCGCAGAGATGTCCGTGGCAAGGACTTTGATATCCCATCGGCCCTTGCCCTGAGTTGCTTCCAGCAGCGCTATGGCTATCGAGTAGGGCTCTTCGCCGGAAGAGCAGCCGGCGCTCCATATCCGTATCCTGAAGTTGCTGCTTTGCCGCTTTTGCTCCAGCAGGGTCGGCAGGAACCGGCTCTGTAAGAATTCAAAATGCTGTTTTTCACGGAAAAAACTCGTCAGGTTCGTACTCAGCGAGTCGATCAGCAGGGAAAATTCTTGTCCGGTCTTATCTTTTAGCACATGGTTCATATATTCGGGAAATGTCTTGAAATTGCCGAGCCGAAGTCTTTTTGCCAGCCGGGCGCGAACCAGTTCCTTCTTGCCGGCATGCAGATTAATTCCGCAGTGTTCGTACACCATGTTGCTGATCTTGCGAAAGTCGCTTTCGCTCAATACGATGCTTTGTGCCGTTAATGTTTCCACGCATATAGCTCCGAAAAAAGTTAACTCTGGGCAAGTTCTATCAGGCCGGGGATGTCGAGAATCAGGCTGATTCTTCCGTCGCCCATAATGGCCCCGCCGGAAACGCCTTTTGCTTTACCTAAACCTTCGCCCAGATTCTTTATTACCACCTGCTGCTGGCCCAGCAATTCGTCCACAAGCAAACAACATCTTTTGCCGTCCTCTTCGACTATGACCAGCAGAGAGTCCGCGAGGCTTTCTGAAGTTGGGACAACACCGAATAGTTTAAAAAGACGCATTATGGGCAGGAGTTGGTTGCGCACATTTACTATTTCGCCCCGGTTTTGAACAGACGACAGTTGATTAACCTGAGGTCTGAATGTGCGTACTATCGTGTTTATCGGGACAATATATCGTTCGCGCCCTATCCTGACGATCTGACCGTCAATAATTGCCAATGTCAACGGCATACGAATTGTGAAGGTGGTTCCCTGACCCTGTACCGAACGGATATCAACTTTGCCGTGCAGGGCGTCGATGTTCTTCTTAACAACATCCATTCCCACTCCTCGCCCCGAGACACTTGTTATCTTCCGGGCGGTGGACAGGCCTGCGTGAAAAACCAGCTTAAATATCTCCTCGTCGGTCAACTCCTGCCCGGCCTGGACAACACCGTTATCGATCGCTTTTTGCAGGATACGGTCTTTGTCAAGACCCTTGCCGTCATCTTTAATCTCAATAACAATGTTTCCGGCCTGATGAAAAGCACGCAGTTCGATTCGTCCCGTCTGGTCTTTTCCTGCTTTCGCACGTTCCGGGGGAGATTCGACACCGTGATCGACGGAGTTGCGCACCATATGAACAAGGGGATCGGCGATTTTGTCGACTATGCTCCGGTCGAGTTCGGTTTCCTCGCCGTCGGTGATAAAGTCTATTTTCTTGCCCGCCTTGTGTGAGAGGTCGCGAACCAGTCTGGCCATTTTCTGGAATACGCCGGCGATCGGAACCATACGCATCGACATTGACAATTCCTGCAGATCGCGAATGATTTTGCCCTGATGAGCAACTTTGCGATTCAGATCATGTTGAGATGCCAGATTTGTCCCCACCTCCTCAGCGACCATCAACTGAGCTATCACCAACTCTCCCGCCATATTCACCAGGTTGTCCAGGCGGGCGGTGCTGACCTTTATTTTCTCATCGCTGGTATGGGTCTTGGCTTTCACATTTGTCTGCGAGGTGGTATACCTGGCTTTGGGCTCAACTTCAGTTGTCAGGACTTCGTCCAGCTTCCTGTCGTTCTGTTGCCCTTGAGGCGTGTCAAGAGAATCGGACGGATCCCCCGTTTGGGCCGATAATTTCAATCTTTCCAGCAACTGAGGCAGGGCTTTCTGCAATCCTCCGGCTTCGCCGGTCTCTATCGACTCCTTCAGCTCGGCAATCATCGCTTTCAACATATCAATTGATTCAAAGATGACATCGGTGTTTTCGCCGGCAAGGACTAACCGTCCTTTGCGGGCGAGATCAAGCAGATTTTCCGCCGAATGCGACAGTGAGCCTATCTCGTCGAGGTTTAAGAAGCCGGCCATGCCCTTAATCGTGTGAAACGCTCGAAAGATCTTGTTGAGAACCTCTTTGTCGTCCGGCATGGTCTCGAGTTCGAGCAATGCCGCTTCCGCGGATTCAATGTGTTCGCTGGATTCGGCGATAAAATCCTGCACAAGCGGAATATCGTCCTCCGGAATCACAAAGGTCTGCTGCGGTTCAGCCGAAACATTATCGGGAGAAGAAGTCTCCGCCGGTTCCGAATCAGACGAGGCCGATGACTCGCCGATTTGCTCGACAAGGCCTTGCAGCACTGAGACGGCTTGC
>JAGHBX010000007.1 GCA_021160785.1 Planctomycetota bacterium
CTGCCGCGTTATTACCCCGTGGAACACACCTGGAAATTGGGCAAGCAGGGGGGGATATCTCAGGCCTGGTACGGTATACAGGGCTTTGCGTTTCTGGCGGCGGGCGCGGTGGCGGCAATAACTTATTTTATTCTCAAGACAAAAGTTAAAGGCGACCTGAAGCCGGCTGCGATCAAGATTATGGGCATCGTAACGTGCATATTCATAGTGGTGGGCATGACGTACATGCTGTGCCATGAGTTTGACGAGTGGAAGATTTTTTGAGCCAGGTTTTCATATTTGGACCACCGTTATTGGTATGAAGGAATTGTCAGATTGAGACGTGGTAACGCACCCAACAGGGGAATAAAAGATCGTTTTTTCACCGGTTTCTGCGCCTTCATGTTGGCGGTGTTCGTGGCGTTTATCCTGACGCTGATCATCGCCGACGTTCTGTATGTCGACAAAGCGGCGGTGCTCAAGGTCATTGGATCGCATGATATTCGGCACGCCCTTTGGATGAGTATCTGGACGAGCGTCCTGACAACTTTTATCTCGCTGCTTTTTGCTGTTCCCTTAGGGTACATCCTGAGCCGGTACAGATTTCCGGCTCACGCGGTGATTGATGCGATTATCGATCTTCCTATCATCTTCCCGCCGCTGGTTGCGGGCCTTACGTTGTTGGTGTTTTTCTCGCAGACGGGGTTGGGGAAGTGGATACAGGAAGATTTAGGCCTGGAGTTCTGGTTTCAGCCCAAAGGAATTGTGCTTTGTCAGTTCCTGGTGGCGGCCAGCTACGCCATCCGGTCGGTGAAGACGGCGTTTGACGATATTGACAGACGATTCGAGAATGTGGCGCTGACATTGGGTTGTACGCAGTGCGCCAGTTTCATGCGGGTGTCGCTGCCGCTCGCCGCCAACGGCATTATCGCCGGCGGAATACTTACGTGGGCTCGGGCGTTCGGGTTGTTCGGTCCCCTGCTGATCTTTGTCGGGTCGTTTCGCGGCAGGACCGAAGTGCTCAGCACCACCATTTTTCTCGAGCAGTCCGTCGGCAATCTTGAGGTGGCCCTTGCCGTGGCGCTCATGATGATACTTGTTGCCTTAGCGGCGATCATCACCATTCGAGTGGTCGGTGGAAGGGTACAGTTGAGATTATGATTTGCACAGAAGATTTGACATTTGAGATAGGCAAGTTTCGGCTGAACGCGGTCAGTATTGAGATGCTGCGCAACGAATATTTTGTTCTCCTTGGCCCGCCCGGTTCGGGCAAGAGCATTTTTCTGGAGTGTCTTTGCGGGCTGAGAAAAGTCGCCTCCGGCAGGATTCTGTTTGACGGCGCCGATATCACCTATGACGAGCCTCGCAAACGCAATATCGGCTATGTGCCCCAGGATTATGCCCTGTTTCCGCATCTGACCGTGCAACAGAATATCGCATTCGGTCTGCGCGCCGTCGGCAACAGTTCGAAGTTAGCTGCCTTCAGGGCCAATGAGACCGCTGAGATGTTGGGGATCGGTCATCTTTTAGAGCGAAGCGTGCTGGGTTTGAGCGGAGGCGAGAAGCAGCGAACCGCCCTTGCCAGGGCATTGGTCATGGAGCCGCGGGTGCTTCTGCTTGACGAACCTGTCTCCGCCCTCGACGAAGCGACGCGACAGAGCATCTGTTCGATGCTTCGACGCGTACAGAAGGACCTGAAGCTGACTGTGATGCACGTAAGCCACAATCTGGAAGAGGCGTTTTCGGTCGCCGACCGCGCCGCGATACTCAATAACGGCAGGGTCGAGCAGACAGGTTCGCTGGATGAATTGCTGCGCAAGTGCAGGAATGAATTTGTCGCGCGGTTTATGCGCTGTGAGAACATTTTCACGGGCGCCGTGGCGGAGTCTTTACCGGACTCTGACGCCTGCACGGTCAGGATTAGCAAGATTAACCTGGCCGTGCCGGGTCGCCGCGAAGGGACGGTCCAGTTCATCATTCGGCCCGAAGATGTGTTGATTGAGGTCGCCGACGGTAATAACGGCGGCGAGAACCGGTTTGAAGTCTCTATTTCGCGATGGCGCGATTTCGGCAGCCATGTACGGGTGGAATTGAAGGGTTCGCTCGATCTGGTCGCACACGTCTCGCACGCCGTATTCAGGAAGATAATGGCGGCCCAAACGGCGAAACTGGCCGCTATCCTGCCCCGAGAGAATATTCACGTGCTGGAATAATACCACACCCGGCAAAGTCATATCACACCTGCCGCGTTAAAGTACGCACCTTGCCTGACCGAGTTATATTGAGACTTGCGATTCTTTGTGGGGGCAGTGTTTCTGCATGACCGGAGTTATAGACAAGAAGCCGGAGGTGCTGATCGTAGACGGAAATCCCGAGAATCTGTCTGCGGTGCAAGAGATTCTGCGGGGACTGGATGTGGAATTTGCCCGCGCCATGTCGGGACAGGAGGCGTTCGGGCTTGTCTCGGAGCATGATTACGCAGCGGCCGTGATCAGTGCGGAGTTGCCGGATATGGACGGTCTAAAGGTGGTTGAATGGCTGGGCAAAGGCGAAAGGAACAGGTTTTTGCCGGTGATTCTGGTCTGCAAGAGGGACGGTAAAAGGAAGGCTGTCAGGGCGATGAAAAAGGGAGCATACGATTTCATGGCCTGGCCGACGACGGCTGAGATGCTGCGGGGCAAGATTCGGTTTCTTGTCGAGCTTTATATGCAGCGAAAGGCCGCCGAGAAACATGTGCTGAAGCTTTCCGAGTCAATGAATAAGTTGAGCAAGTCGCACGTGAGTCTCCAGATTCAGACCAACGCCCTGGAAGCAGTCGACGATGCGATCATGATTACCGACCATCGGGGCGTTATTGTCTGGGTGAATGCCGCCTTTGAGCGTCTGACCGGTTACGAGCCGGGGGAGGTTATCGGTTCTACTCCGCGAATTCTGCAAAGCGGACAGCACGACGCCCGCTTTTACAGCCACATGTGGCAAACCATACGTTCTGGTAAGGTCTGGAGGCACGAAATGGTTGACAGGCGAAAAAACGGCAGTTTCTTTACGATGGAGACGGCCATCAGTCCGATTTGCGACGGGCGGGGCGAGATCAGTCATTTTGTCTCGGTCACGCACGATCTCACGGAACGCAAGCAGTTGGAAAAGGCGCGTGAGGAGGCGATTGCGGCCAGGACGCAGTTTATAGCGATGGCGTCGCACGAGGTTCGCACGCCCCTGACGGCGATCAAGGAGGGTATTCGCCTGGTCCTGACCGAGGCCACGGGACCGTTGAATGACGATCAGAAGGAACTTCTTGAGATTGCCCGGCGAAATTCCGAACGGCTGTCGCGACTGATCAATGACCTGCTGGATTTTCAGAAGCTCAAAAGCGGTAAGATGGAATTTGACATGCACCAAAACAATATCAACGAGGTGGTTCTGGAAATTGCCGAGACGATGATGCCGTTAGTCAATGAAAAAGGGCTTCACCTTGTAACAGATCTTGACACGACAGCGCCAATAGTCGCCTTCGACAAGGATCGTATCCAGCAGGTGCTGACAAACGTGATTAGCAACGGGATCAAGTTTACAAAGGAAGGCAGTGTTACGATAAGGACGTCGTGCCGTGATAATACCGTGCAGGTATCGGTGCAGGACACCGGGCCGGGGATCAGGGGCGAGGATCTGCCGAAGTTGTTTCACGAGTTCGAGCAGTTGGCTGCGCCCAACGGTTCAAAGATGGGCGGCTCTGGTCTGGGGCTTGCCATCTCGAGGCAGATCATGAAGAAGCATAACGCCAAAATATGGGCGGAATCGAAATTGGGCAAGGGGACTGTGGTGCACTTCGTTTTGCCCATCCGGGAAAGGCGACGCAAGCTCAGAGAAGAATAGATCATGCGGAGAAAAAGAGACGTTGAAAGTCAAGACGGCGAAAATTCTGTTGGCCGATGACGAGCCGGACATGACGCGCGTCATAGGCAGGAGCCTGGAGGTAAGCGGCTACGAGGTGATCATTGCCAATGACGGTGCAGAATGCATCAGCAAGGCTCAATGCGAGCAGCCCGATGTTATCCTGCTGGACAATGTCATGCCGAACATGGACGGATTGACCGCCCTGGAGAAGCTGCGGTCCTCAAAGCGGACAGAGGATATTCCGGTGATTATCGTAACCGCCCTTGCCGACGAAGAGAGTATCGCGAAGGCGATAAATGGCGGAGCGGATTCGTATGTCGTCAAGCCCTTTGATTACGAAATGCTGCTCGCCAGGATCGCAATGGCGCTGGAATCCCGCTTGGCATGGTAGTGGAAACTGCCGGTAAGGATTTATCGTTGGTCGGGAGCGAAGGCGGCATCCCAATCCTTCCAGACACACTCGCAGCCGCTTGAGCGGATCATGGCGGCCACTTCGGCGGGGGATCGTTTATCGTCGATTTCAAACTGTTCCTGGGACTGTACGCGCCTGCCGTATCCGCCGGGGCTGGTTTTTGAGCCGGCGCTCATTCGGGTAACGCAGAGCCGGGCCAGGTTATCGCGGAGCGAGGCGCTTTCGCGCGTGGACAGGACGATGCCGGCGTCGGCAAAACAGAGTCGCAGGGCCAACATCATACGGACGAGTTCGGTATCGGTGACCAGTTGTTCGAAGTGGGGCAGGACATGGTTTGCCGGTCTGAGTCTCGGAAACGAGAAGGACACCTGGCATCGCCAGTATTTTTTCATCAGCCAGGCGGCATGTTCGGCGAGCGCAAGCGTTTCGACGCGCCAGTCGCCGAGTCCGAGCAGTGCGCCCAGGCCGAGTCGCCGCATGCCGGCGGGCGCCGTCCGATCATGCGTGTCGAGGCGATAGTCATAATCGCTCTTGGGACCTGCGATATGGTATTCGCTGTAGAGGCGGCGGTTGTAAGTTTCCTGATAGAACGTGACACCGTCAATGCCGGCGGCGAAGAGCTTTTCATAATCGCTTCGGCTCATGGGATATATCTCGACGGATATGCCGCTGAACTTCGACTTGAGACGGCCGGCGAGCCGGGTGAGGTAGTCAACGGTGATGAATTCGGGGTCCTCGCCGCTGACAAGCAGTATATGTCGAAAGCCTTGCGCAGCGATGATGTCGGCTTCGGCAATCGCCTCGTCAACGGACAGACGCGTGCGGTCGCAACTTGTCTGCACGTTATAGCCGCAGTAGCGACAACTGTTGATGCAGTAGTTTGAAACGTAGAGCGGGGCGTAGAGCTGGATGGTCCTGCCGAACCGCTGAATCGTCACCTGCCGGGCCTGTTGAGCCATCTGTTCGAGGAAGTTTTGCGCGGCGGGCGAGATCAGGGCCAGGAGCCTTTCAAAACGATATCGCCCCGGAGGCGCATTAAGAGCGGCGCGGACATCATCTTCGCCGACGCCGTCGAGCCGTTCAATCCATTTGCCGGCGGCGCCGTCAAGCTGCTTCTTCGCCAGAATTGTTTTGATGTCCGACAAAATGCGGTCCCCGAAACAACGTTGTCATAAAGTTTTCAGTCATTTCTCAAAAAGCCGGTCAGCGGGCTGGATGCGACTGCGCCGCTGCCGGTCCCTGCGGGTCCGGAGTTGAAGGCGAGGCGCCCCGCTTCGGTAGCGTATTTGAATGCAATCGCCATATTGACCGGGTCGCCGGCTGTGGCGATGGCGGTATTTACGAGCACTGCGTCGGCGCCCATTTCCATTGCCTCGGCGGCATGGGAGGGCAGTCCTAACCCTGCGTCGACGACGACGGGAACGGTCGCCTGCTCGATGATTATCTCGATGGAGGCGCGGGTCTTGAGTCCCTGGTTGGAGCCGATGGGACTGGCAAGCGGCATAACCGTCGCCGTGCCGACATCCTGAAGCTTCTTTGCAAGAATGGGATCGGCGTTGATATACGGCAGC
>JAGHBX010000245.1 GCA_021160785.1 Planctomycetota bacterium
AGCAACCACGTCGTACCGTCGGATATCGATATTTCACGAGCCGCCACGCCAAAGCCCATTACGGAAATCGCGGCGGCGGCGGGCATCTTGCCTCAGGAACTCGAACTTTATGGCGACGTAAAGGCCAAGGTAAAACTCAGCATATTGGATCGTCTGGGTCAAAAGCCCCAGGGAAAGTACATCGACGTAACGGCCATCACGCCTACTCCCCTTGGCGAGGGCAAAACCACCACTGCCGTCGGGCTTACACAGGCACTGGGCCTGATCGGCAAGAATGTTATGCTTTGCATTCGCCAACCTTCAATGGGTCCCACATTCGGCATCAAGGGCGGCGCCGCCGGAGGCGGCTACAGTCAGGTTGTGCCGATGGAGGAATTCAACCTGCATCTTACCGGCGACATCCATGCCGTCAGTATCGCCAACAACCTGCTCGCCGCAGCCGTCGACGCGCGAATCAAGCATGAGCAGCATGCCGACGACGAGAAGTGGGCGACGACAGGCCTGCCAAGACTGAACATCGACCCCGAGAGCATTACCTGGCGGCGCGTCGTGGACGTCAACGACGCCGCCCTGCGAGGCATCGAAATAGGTCTGGGCGAGAGCTGGCTGGACGGTCCGCGGCGCAAGACCGGCTTTACCATCTCGGTCGCCAGCGAGGTCATGGCCGTGTTGGGGCTTTCCAGAGACCTTCAAGACCTCCGCAAGCGTTTGGGAAGAATGACGATAGGCCTCGACAAATCCGGCAGGCTGGTGACTGCCGAGGACCTCGGCGTGGCCGGCGCGATGGCTGTGCTGCTCAAAGACGCAATAAAGCCCACGCTGATGCAGACGCTGGAAGGCCAGCCCACCTTCGTGCACACCGGGCCTTTCGCCAATATCGCACACGGCAACAGTTCCATCATAGCCGACCGGATCGCTCTGAAACTCGCTGATTACGTCGTGACGGAATCCGGTTTTGGCGCCGACATCGGCATGGAGAAATTCTTTAACATCAAATGCCGCTACTCCGGCCTGAGGCCCGACTGTGTGGTGCTCATCGCGACGATCCGGGCACTCAAGATGCACGGCGGCGGGCCAAAGGTCATTCCCGGAAAGCCGCTCCAAAGCGATTATACGCAAGAGAATCTCGCTTTGCTGGAGAAGGGCGTCTGTAACCTCGTAAGGTGCATCGAGATAGTCAAATTATTCGGCGTGCGGGTAGTTGTCGCGATCAACAGGTTCCCTACCGATACCAACGCCGAGGTCGAGCTGGCCCGCAAGGCCGCCTCCGAGGCCGGCGCCGAGGCCGCCGTTTTGAGCGACCACTGGGCTTACGGCGGCAAGGGCGCTACTGACCTGGCTGAAGCGGTAGCCGCCGCCTGCGACAAGCCGTCTGACTTCAAACTGTTTTACCCGGACGAAATGCCCATCAAGGAAAAGATAGAGACAATCTGCAAGAAAATCTATCTTGCCGGCGACGTCACCTACAGCGAACCGGCGGAAAAGCAGATCGCCTCATACGAAGCTAACGGCCTGCGGTGCTTGCCGATATGCATGGCTAAGACACACCTGTCGCTTTCGCACGACCCCGCCATGAAGGGCGTGCCGAAGGGCTTCACCGTGCCTGTCCGCGAGGTGAACGCCGCAGTTGGAGCCGGCTTTTTGTGTCCGCTGCTCGGCACTATGCGCACCATGCCCGGGCTGCCTTCCAAGCCGACCTTCATCAATATCGACCTCGACGAAGATGGCCAGGTCGTGGGAATGTTCTAGAAGCCCTAGAACCGTAGTTGCCGCTGCGGCAAAGCGTTACAAGCAGCCACCCAGACCTGTACGACTGGCCGGACGCTACAAAAGACTCCGCTCCGGCCAGAAATCCCAAGCCAGACGAAACACGGGGACATCGGCCAATTCGGATTCCTGTCTGCAGCTTTGCTTACTACTGCTCTGTCTGTCTATAGTTATCGCTTAGAGAAGGGGGAAACCCATCTCTGCAATCGCCTGCAAGAGAGCAAAAGGCCCTGCAATAAAAAGGCGTTGCGCGAAATACCCCCAAGGGGAGTCGAACCCCTGTCTCCAGGATGAGAACCTGATATCCTAGGCCACTAGACGATGGGGGCATCGTTGGCGACAAATATCTATCACACACGAGCTTGCGCCTTGCCCACCCGCAGGCGGGCCTCTTGAAACAAGGCTGATGCTAACCGCCGCCGGTGGCGCCGTCAAGCTTATTATATTCCGACGAGAGGAGAATAAATCCTGTCTAAAGCTCGTTGACGAAGAATTTGACTTGACACATACGCGACTTGGCTGTATACTTTGTGATTGAATGTCGGTCGGTTGTGCTCGAACTGTTAAGGCTCGGGAGAGATTCAGCCTGTTTTTTGCTCGTTAGGCTTGTTGTATCGCTCGGCTCTCCCCCGACACAAGTAAAGAGAGGAAGCTCATGCTCATCACGAAAAGGCCGTGGCTCTTTGCGCTGGCGTTATTGATTCCGGCGATTTCATGCACAATGGCTTCGGCGGCGATGTTTGTCACCGAGACGCCCCTGCTGACAAGCATTCAAGACATCATTGATGCCGGCGGGGAGATATCGGCCGGCGACAAGGTTTTCGTTTTCGACGAGAACTCCGTCGTGCCTTCAGGTACAGCCGGTGCGCTGGCACCTGACGCTTCGACGATTATGGTAAGCGCCGGCTACTGGGATGGCGGCGAATTTGACGGCGAAATCGGCCTGAGGTTTAACAGTACCTGGCAGGCGGGTTATGGACAGATCGCCGATACCGTCATAATGTTCAGGGTTTCAATCCTTGAGCCGGAGCGGTCGCAGGGATACTTGATTGTCGACAACACTCTATACATGGACGCTTTTGGCGTCTCGGGCA
>JAGHBX010000038.1 GCA_021160785.1 Planctomycetota bacterium
TAAAGATACCACTCGTAGTAATAGGCCTGACCTGGCTTGGGTTTCTTCCGCGGATTTCGTTTCACCAATGGGGTTTGACATTTCCGGCAGGGTTCGCCCTCTTGTTTGTGTTTGATCTGCGAGTGTTGCTTGCCGGATTTCGAATTCCGTGAGGGGCTGTCCTCAGATTCGATGTATCCGGTATCAATCTGCCGGTCGGGAGACTTTGCCGCAGCAAGCGCCAGACGATCGCAGCATTCGTTGTCGGGATTTCCGGCGTGGCCTTTTACCCAGACCAGAGTAACCTCATGCCTTTCATAGACGTCCAGGAACCGCCGCCACAGATCAACGTTTTTAGCACGCTCCTTGCGCGTTCGATACCAATCGTTTTGGCGCCACTTGAAGACAGAACCTTGATTGACAGAGTCGACAAGATATTTCGAATCACTGTAAAGACGGACCGAGCATCTGGAGGTGAGCGTCTCCAGACCGACAATAGCCCCCATAAGTTCCATGCGATTGTTTGTGGTCCTTTCGAATCCCCCGGACAGCTCCTTGCGGTGTTTTCCGTACTGAAGAACGACACCGTATCCGCCGGACCCCGGATTGGGTTCGGCAGCTCCGTCGGTATAGATGACTACATTATCAAAAGTCTTATTGGTATCTTGTTCCATAATGCAAAATGGACCACACAGTTTCCTCTTTCCTTCGACATTCAGAATTTCTCGGTTCGACATTCGACATTCGAATTTTTCTTCTTTGCCCCAATTCTCCCGTCAGACACTCAAATTCTGGTTTCTACACATTAGAACCATGGTCCGGAAGCTGCGCGGCGGATTCGTAGTTCGTCCATTACGGCGTTTCCTTTGTGGGTTACGAGGTATTCGACGAGTTCGGCTATTTCTTCGGGGTCGATTAAGTCTTCCTTTTTGATGTCGGGTCGGACGCCGCCTGCCATGTCCGTGTCGACTGCGCCGGGGCAGAGGACGTGGACGCGGATGTTGGTGTCGCGCAGCTCCTCGGCTAAGGCAATAGACATCCCACGCAGTGCGTGCTTGGATGCCGTGTATGCGCTTTGTTTTGCGTAGCCCTTGACGCCCACTACCGAGGAGATGTTGATAATGCAGGCGCGCGGCGATTGCCTCAGTAACGGTAAAGCTTCTCTGCACAGGATAAACGGCGCGCGGGCGTTGATCTGCATGACGCGATCCCAGTCGGCTGAGGCGGTCTCATCGAGCAGGGCTGAATGAGTAATGCCCGCGTTATTGACAAGTATGTCAAGCCGGCCCGTCTTGTTGCCGACGGTTTTGACGAGATTCTTTATCGAAACTTCGTCGGTCAGCTCGACCGTGGCGACAATGGCAGCGCCGTTTTGGGCTGTGATTTGTTCGGCGGTAGCGTTTAGCGACGCCTCGTTTCTTGCCGCCAGCACCACCGTCGCCCCGCACGAGGCCAATCGCAGGGCGATGTGCCTGCCGATCCCACGGCTAGCGCCGGTAATAAGGGCGACTCTGCCTTCGAGGTTTTCTTTCATTTCAATCAAGCTCCCGCCTGTATTCTCTTTTTGACTTTGTTCCATGACCCGGTGATGAGAAAGCTTTCTTCCATATTGTCGACCATCCGTGTGAATTTGTCAAATGGTGCGGCAAAGGTCAGCGTATTCGCACCGACGTATGGCCGGGCGGAAACGTCGAACATGCCTAAGACGGCTTTTGGATCATCGGATCCGATCTCATGGAAGGGAATGTCTATGATTGAGCCGCAGCCGCTGCTGAAGGGGCTGATGACGGCCTGCTGGTGGGGTGTGTCGAAGTTGGCAAGTGTAAACAGGCCGGAGAGGACATCGGGTGTGGCAAAGAAGATTACGACCGCCGGTTGGTCGTCGGGTTCGAGCTTATCCCACCGTTTGAATACGATATATGCCGCGGGCGATTCGAAGGGGGCGCGGTCTGCCATGTATTGATCGACAAGCTCGGGGGATTTCTTGTATCGCTCGCCTTCCATTTTTCCTTCAATGCCACATGACAGAAAATACCTGAAGGCACCTGACACTTCCTGTGAAAATCCCGTGTATCGCTGCCCGCCGGGACAGCCGATGTTGTCGAGATTAAAGCAGATCGATTTGCCCTTGCGCACATGCCCAAGATCGGCAAACATACATCGCCAGCCCGAAGGCGACTCCACCGGCGTATTGTCGCCGGGCGCATCTGCATAATAAAAAACAATCGGCAAATCCGCCCCGGGAAAATACCTCTCCCACAACGCCACAAAACGATTCTTCAATTCCATATCCATCATACATCTCCAACAGTCAAATCATGGAATCCCACCTTCGCGGGAATGACACTTTTCAATATTTTCTGCAAGTCACTTGAGAACCCTGAATGGCCAATCGTGCGGATCATTGCGATCATCAAGCTCATTTCTGCTCAACCCGCCTTGGTCTTCAAGGTCATCTCCCACGCTGTAGACCACGTAACCCGGTTCAAGCTTCTTGTAGCGAAGCTCTTTGCCGTCGAATGGGTCTTCGAGCACAGCCTCAAGATAGCCGGGAACCAAGTCAGAAAGCCTCTCAGGTATCCTTCCATTCGCCAAACGATAACGCTCAATCGCAAGCGCTGTCCGCGCCGAACGTAGTTGGGAGACGCTCCGCAATTCTATGGACGAGATAGAGGAGGTTCCAGCAACTCGACCCCGGAGCAACAAGTGAGGTGACTGCAATTCTATGCTTCGTGCTTGCAGAGCGTTGTAAGCAGCGTTTCGCAGGTGGGTCGGTAGTTTCGCGGCTCGCATGGATTCATCCATCATGTCAAGACATGTGAGCAAATCGAGGTCTTTCAGACCCGAATGTTTGTAAATCAACAGTTGCAGCGTGCTTGGCTTGTGTTTGGGTAGTATGGCAGTAACAAAGTCCTTCTTCAGATTCTGCGCAATAGCGATTTGCCAGCACCGCTCTCCAATATACCCTTGCCACAGTGATGTGATATTTTCAGCATTTTCGAGTTCTGACATCAGACGCGCAAGTTGTGTGTCCGGCAATTGCGCTCTATTAACAGCATACTCCACGGATTTTGCCGTGTGTGCTTTGCATGACAGTCGAATGAGTTGAGCAACGTCCATAGGCTCCTTTGAAAGAGATTCCGCTAATCGGAGGGCCACAAGAATCGAATCA
>JAGHBX010000186.1 GCA_021160785.1 Planctomycetota bacterium
CCCGCGGAGAGGTTTCTTATGTTGGCGATGAAGCCATCATTCTTGTGCGGTTTTTTGTTCGGCTAAGACCTGGAAGCGGTTGGCGATGGCCAGGGCCGGGTCCAGGGGGACGGCGACGCCTTTTGTTCCTTTGGCAATACTGATTGTGGGTCTGGGCGCCAGTTTCTTTCCTTCGAACTGGGGCAGCCAGGGGCGTTCGGCCTGGAGCATTTCGATTGTCATGTCGCGGATTTCTTTTAGCGTACAGCAGGCGCTGGTCAGGGGATCCATTGCGATGGCGTGCATGATATACTCAGGGTCGCCTGTCAGGCCCGCTTCGACGGCTAATTGCTGGACGGTGACATTGCTCTGGTTCATGGCGGCGCATTGCGGAGGCAGATCGCCGATGGTTACGGGGTGGAGTCCTCGTGCATCGACGAAGACGGGCGCCTCGACGCAGCAGCCGGCGGGCAGATTGGTGATGTAGCCGTCGTTTCGGACGTTGCCGTTGAGGCGGAAGATGTTGTCGGTCTCCATCGCTTCGAGGATGTAGGAGCAGTATTCGACGCTTCGCTGCCCGATGGCGGTCGATTCGAGTGCGAGGTAATCGACGTCGGCATATTTTTCGGCTAACATATTGGCGTAGTTGTAATAGGCTCCGGTTTCGCCGCCGAATCCCGGCTGGTCGCAGTAGAGTTCGAGCGCCCGCTTGCTGCTCCTGAACCAGGGGATGTACTCGGAGAGGTGTCCGGTGCTTTCGGTCATGAAGTAGCCGAAGTGGCGCATGACTTCGGCGCGGACTTTTTCGTTGATGTAGTATTCGGGCTTTTCGATATTGGCGCGGAAGGTCGGGTAGAGGTCCCGGCCGTCGCGTTTGTCCTTGAGCGAGAGGAACCACGCCATGTGATTGATGCCGGCGCAGAGAAAATCGATTTGGTCTTTCGGGACGTCGACATAGCCGCTGATCAGATCGAGCGTGGTCTGGACGCCGTGGCAGAGGCCGATGTATGGCATGTCGGTCACCTTGCCCAGGCCCAGGCAGCAGGCGGCCATGGGGTTGGCGTAGTTTAGGATCGTGGCGTCGGGGCAGAGACGCTCTGCGTCTTTGGCGATGTCGGCAAGGACGGGAATCGTGCGAAGGCCGCGGAACACCCCGCCCGGGCCCAACGAATCGCCGATGCACTGGTCGACGCCGTACTTGAGCGGGATCTCGTAGTCGGGCTTGAATGCCTCCAATCCGCCGACCTGGATCATGATGATGATGTAATCGGCGCCTTCGAGAGCCTTTTCGCGGTCGATGGTTGCGGTGATCTTCGTCGGCAGATTGTTTTCCTTTACCATCCGCTTGACGAATGCCTCCATCCGGTCCAGCTTGGGCTGGGTGCGGTTCATCAGGCAGATTTCGCTGTCCCGCAGTGCCTCCGTTGCCAGAATATCGTGCGTAAGGGTTTTGCAGAAGACCATGCTGCCTGCGCCGATCATTGCTATTTTAGCCATTTCATATCTCCCATTCAAACCGGCAGGAAAACCTGCATTTTCAAATCTGTGCCAAAAGAGTAATGAAAAACACTCGCAATGGCAAGCGCAAAGTAGGGTGTCCCGATTCATCGGGATTAGCCCACCGGATCGCTAATTCAGCAGATTTTCAAGCAGATACAGGCCGCTCTTGCCGGGCGCTACGATGTCGATGTCGCCGTCATTGTCCATATCCGCCGCCTGGGTGTTGATGCCGAATGCCACCTCGCCGCCTTCATGGATCAGATGTCGCCGCCACTTGCCTTCGTTACGGTCGAAGGTGTAGTAATAGATGCACTTGGGATCGTTGCCGCCGGGGTCATGGCCGTTGTGGGCGTGGAAACGTTTGCCTGTGACAAGTTCTTCGTCGCCGTCGTTATCCAGATCGGCAAGCAGCATGAAGTGCGGCTGGGACCATGAGTTATCGATATCGTGTTTTGTCCATGTCCGTTTGCCGCCGGCGTCTTTGCTTTGCTCGAGCCAGAACAATCCGTAGTTGTGTCCGAATCCCCAGATGATGTCGGCGTCCTTGTCGCCGTCAACATCATGCACAAGTGCCGGAACGCTGCAATGACCCAGATCAAACTCGGCGTGCCATTTCCATTCGCCGGAGGCATCGGCCGGCTGTTCGACCCAGCCCTTCGGCGCAACTATATCGCAACGACCGTCGCCGTTGATATCGCCTGCTCCGTTTCCGTGACCTGCGGCTTCTTTTGGCAGGGGATGCTTCTCCCAGCGGACTTTGTGTTTTGCCGAAGGGTCGCGATGGAATTCATACCAGGCGGCGGCGCTCATTATGTTCGGCAGTATGTCAAGTTGCCCGTCTCCATTTATGTCGAAGGAAAGTGCTGTTTCCATATTGCCCGGGGTGTCGATTTCGATGACTTCCCACTTGCCGCCGCTGTCGCCGGGGTTGCGCACCCAAAAGATCATCTTATTGTGCCACGCTGCGCTTACAATATCAGTCCATCCGTCGCCGTCAACGTCCATCGGCAGAGACGCAAAATCATAGTAGTAGTCGCCGACATATTGCACCTTACGGACGAAGTGCTCTTTCCAGTCGGGCGCGGCATACCAGGCGCCGCCGGAAAAAATATCGAGCTTGCCGTCTTTATTCACATCGCAAATGCCGGCTGCCTCAAATTTCGACTCCGCATTGATTATGTGCAGCTTGAAGCCGGCGCCCAGTATCGGTCCCGAGGTCTTGCGCAGGCCGGCTGCGGGTTCGACCGCATAGACCGATATCGTCATCATCAATATTGAAATTACAACTATTATACTGAGTTTATTGGGCCTACTCATGTAAAACTCCTCTGTATTGAAATTCGATTTCAAACCCTGCTTCGTTAACTTCTTTGTGTCAGTATATATCAAAGCCGGCAAAAATTGCAAGTAATCAATGCCGCCTGCCGCCAAAAGCCTCAAAGGCGACATCGGCAACCTTCATGCGAACCGGCCTGACGGTGCCTTTGTCGTGGGGGTGGGCGCGGTTTGCCAGGATGATGAGGAATACCTTTGTTTCAGGGTCGCAGACGATGGATGTGCCGGTGTATCCGCTGTGGCAGAAGGTCTCATCTGAGGTAAAATCGCCCTTTATCCACGAGTAGCCGGAGCTGACGTCAAAGCCGTAAGCCCGCCCGTAAGATTGGGTTTGCGTGAGGAAAGCGACGGCCCTGGGGCTCAGGATCGTTTTGCCCTGGTGCGTGCCGCCGGCGAGGAGCATCCGGCAGAAGACGGAAAGATCGCGCCCAGTCGAGAATACACCCGCGTTGCCGGATACGCCCGCCATGAGTCTGGCTAATGGGTCATGGACCGTGCCGCGCAGGGGGTTTTCATCTACGTCGATGATCTCGGTGGCGGCGATTCTTTCTTTGAGTGTATCGGTCGGATTGTAAGTGGTATCGTCCATACCCAGAGGTTCGAAAATGTTCTCGTTGGCAAATACATCGATTGTCTTGCCTGAGATGATTTCAACGATCTTTGCAAGGGTGATGTAGCCGAGGCAACTGTATCGACACCCCTCGCCCGGCGGACTCACGGCCTTCAGGCTGCAAATCTTTTCGATGACTTTGTCGGGACATGGGCTTTCAAACTGCTTCTTGAGTGTGTCGGCGTTTGTATAGGCGGGCAAACCGGAAGTGTGGGCAAGCAGGTGTTTGATCCGGGCGTCTTCCTTGCCGTTGCAGCCAAAGGCGGGAAGATACGCGGCGACCTTGTCGTCGAGCGAAACTTTGCCGTTGTCGAGAAGGATCATGACGGCTGTGGCTGTGGCGACGGGCTTGGTGAGAGAGGCGATGTCAAAGAGGGTGTTTGTCTCGGCGGCCTCCTTAAATGGCTCGATTACTTCACTGCCAAACGCCTTGAGATAATGTATCTTGTTCGCCCGACCGATGCATACTACTGCGCCGGGAAAACTGCCTTTGGCGATTTCTTCATTTACGACGGTGTCTACAGCCCTGAGCCTGACGGCGATTATGATATCGGGCAGAAAGTAAACGCCAAGACCGACGATGGCCAATGTCGCGATTAACACCACAGTTTTTCGTTTGAATTTCATGTGTCATATTCTACCAGAAAACGCCAGCGATTTCAGTACAATTTGCCATTACCTTTTCATTGAGGCAATGCTATAATTGCAGCATGAGTCATACGATCTTAACGAGAAATGTGCTGGTATTGATTGTTGCTGCCGTTGCGCTGTCGGCTGTTTGCTGTGATGCCGCGGTCATGACGGGGCTGGACAATGCGCATTTGCATGCGTCGTTATTTGGCGGCAGGCGTGTGGGAATTGTGACCAATCACACTGCTTACGACCGTGCGGGCAGGCATATAGTGGAGGTGTTTCGGGCGATGCCGGGCGTGGAAGTGACAGCGCTTTTCGGGCCCGAGCATGGGATTTACGGACTGGCGGAAGCCGGGATCAAGGTCGCCGACAAAAAGGACGACCGATTCGGGATACCAGTTTACAGCCTGTACGGCAAGACGGCAAAGCCGACCGCTGAGATGCTGAAGGACGTTGACGTGCTGGTTTTCGATATTCAGGATATCGGGGCGCGATTCTACACCTATATTTACACGATGGCCTATGCGATGGAGGCGGCCGCGGAGAATAACAAGCCCTTTGTCGTGCTGGATCGACCCAACCCCATTAACGGTTTGGCTGTCCAGGGCAATATTCTCGAAAAAGATTTTGCGACCTTTGTCGGCCTGTATCCGATCCCCGTTCGGCACGGCATGACGGTCGGAGAGTTGGCGAGGATGTTTAACGATCAGGGCTGGTTAAAAAACGGCATCAGGGCGAACCTCACGGTTGTCCCCATGCAAGGCTGGAAGCGGAGCATGTGGTATGACCGGACGGGGCTGAAGTTTATCAAGCCTTCGCCCAATATGCCCAACATTAAGACCGCGACGGTGTATCCCGGACTCTGTCTGCTGGAGGGAACCAACATCTCCGAAGGGCGTGGGACAAATAAACCCTTCCTGCAGTTCGGCACGCCGTGGATCGATTCGAAAAAACTCATGGGGCGTCTAAACGGTTTGAAGCCGGACGGTATGTTTTTCGGGCCGGTCTCGTTTACACCGATCTTCTCCAAACACAAGGGACAACTCTGCCGCGGCGTCGAAATCATCGTCACGGATCGCAACGCAATTGAACCTTATTTCGCCGGCATTCAGATCGTCGAAACGATATACCGAATGTACCCCAACAAGTTCCAGTGGCGACAAGGGCATTTCGACAGACTCTGCGGAACAGCTTCTGTCCGTGAGGCGATTATTGAAGGGGAGTCTCTCGAAAACCTCAAGGCGGGCTGGCAAAAAGATTTGAAAAAGTTCGCACAAATCAGACAGAAGTATCTAATCTACGGGTCGAACTGAAAACTCGTCGATATAAAGGTGGCAGGCTTCAAGCGCCCACCACTGGAGGAACTCGACGCCTATGGTAACGTGGTCGCTCCCAGCCGTGAATCTGACTGTGACGGGCATCCACTGGTGTCGTGTTGCGAACCACTGGGTTACATTGGCCCTGTCGATTGTGTCAAAGCTTTCGAGAAGTCCGGCGTCGGTTTCGTCGACAGTTAGGCGGATTCGGCTGTCGCGGCCCCAGCCGCTGCCGCGGTCGCCGGTAAGTATCCATGCCTTAAGCTGATAGTCTCGTCCCTTGTCCACCTTGATGTGCTGAGAGATAATCTCTCTCTTCCAGTCTTCGCGCGGCTCCGGCCAGGTGGAGTCTTCCGGGCCAAAGTATGAAAAACCGTACAGTTTTTTGCCGCTGTGGGGGCTGTAGCCGTCGATGCCCGTGCTTGCGGCGCCGAGCGGTTTTGCATTGGGGATAAATGTTTCACCTTCTCTGTTGCGGCCTGTCTGTGCGATTCGTTTCCAGCCGGTCGTGCCCTGCTCGAAGCCGCCATTAGCGAGTTTCACAAAATCGGCGCCTTGTTCGGGCGAAGCCACCGCGACGGGCATGTCAAATTGCGGCTGGTCGGCGCCTGACGGCGCGGTCATGAAACGGTATATGCGCGAATACATGCGTCTGGACGATTTTTTGTGCGTATGGGACGAGACGCGGTAGAGGTAGACCGTGCCGGGCGTCAGGTCTTCAAGTGATATGCGATGATCTGTTTTGCGCGATTTTTCGGAGCCGACCTGTTCGGTCAGGTCGTTCGTTGTGCCGAAGTGTACGAGGCCGTCGCCGGGGTTTCCGGTTTGCCATCGGACGGTTGCCGACGTTGATGTGATGTCTCCTGCCGCTGCATTGTACGGGTAAATAACGCTGTCCGGTTCGTCCTCGCCGTAAATGCTGCACAACTGGTCGAACTGTTCGTCTAATACTTTGCCGTCCCGAAAGGCTCGCCCGCTCGGGTAGGCGTTCTTTGACAGGTATGAAAAGAAAGGCTTGTTGTCGGTGCGGCGGTATTGAAAGAAGTATTGCTTGCCGACAGTCAGCTTGACGGCATCGGAGAACCAGACGACGTCGGCGCCCCAGTCGCAGACCATTTTGACCGCACAGGCCGGACCCACCTGGTCGCCGCCAGGGGTGTCTTTGTGTACCGAAAAGACAAACTCCGCCACACCGCCGCCCCATCCGCCGCAAAGTGCATAGGCTTGTACTACGTTGGGGGCGTTGGCGACGAAGGTCTCGCCGGCAACGGTGCATGAGCCCGAGCCGGGTCCTTCGGCGATAAAGTGCAGGTCCTCTCTTGCGCGCGCGATGCATCGCAGGCCCGGCTGTTGTTCGTAGAGCGTCAGGCCCAAGTCGCTTTCGGCGTGAGCGACGCCGTCATAATAAGCGATGCCGTCCGGATAGACGTCGCCGCGGCGGGGCATGCTGTGGTTCCATTTCTTTCCGTCGGCGTCGGCGATTTCGAGTGCATATCTTTTTCCCGGCACGGTTACAAACTCGTCGGCCGGCAGCGATGAACTGCATACCCAGACCATATCTTTGGCGCTTGTGAAGGGCCCGGCGATGCGTTTGCCTGCGGGCGAATCTTCGTAGAGAGATGCCGTCAGTTTACTGCTGCCCGAGGCTCGCCACAGCGAAAATCCCGTCAGTGCTGTTCCTGTCGCAACAAAACTCTGTGCAAAGCTGACACGGGACGGGCCCCAGAGTTCTTTTTCAATTTCAAACCGCGGCTGTGTTGCCTGATCGACGACGATGGTCTTGCCATCGGCAACCTGCAGGCGCGGAACAATTTTGCCGTTTAGCAGCATGATGTATTCGCCCGGCTCGATACCACCGAATTCGTAGAGCCCGCTGGGGCCGGTTACGGTCCAGGAAATGAGTCGGCCGTTGCGACTGAACAATGATGCGCCGCGTTCGATGCCGCCGGCGCTGCCGCGGATCTTGCCCGCGGCGTGCGCGGCCGTGCCGAGCATACTGCACGTTGCGACACAAAATACTGTCAGTGCTATTGCTGCTTTCTTCGGCATTTAATTCTCTCCGATTCGTTCCAGGTGTGCGCCGTCTACATAGAGGCTGCTGCTTTCGAGGCTGAATCGCTGTTCGAGGTCGAAGCCGACGGTGACGGTATTGCTTTGTGCTTTGAATTCGACCGAACCGCGTCTCCACTGTCCTTCGGTTGCGTACCATTGCGAGGTTGTTATCGCACTATTGTCCCGGACGTTATTTCCACCGGCGCCTAATGCGATCAGTCGAATCTTGACGTCGCTGCTTCTGCCGCCTTTGTGGTCGGTCAGGACCGAGCCGCCAAATGAATAATGAGCGCCCCTTGCGACCTTGATGGTTTGGTATATAACGGTTCGCGAGTCTTCGCCTGTTCGTCGATTTGTCCAGCCGAACATTTTATCCCGCCACATTGGTACAAAGCCGCCGTCGCAGCCGACAACAGCACCGCCCGCGCCGTCGCGTTTCCAGCCTTTCATTCCATTTTCGAAAGATGGGTTGACCATCGCAAGCGTTTCTTTGCTTTGCCGGCAAACGACCAGAC
>JAGHBX010000075.1 GCA_021160785.1 Planctomycetota bacterium
CAAAAATCCCATATCTTCCCACCTGAAAACCGAAAAAAATTCCGCCCACGACCTATAAATATTCCCCTGACAGGCCAACGAATACCTCTGCGTGCTTTTTCTGGCGCTTTTTACCACCGCTCTGTTGAATTGCTCGCTCGATCCGGATAAAATGCAAATACACTTCAAGGATGGGGGCCTGATCAACGCACGGAATTGCTCAATGGTTATGACTCAGCCGAGTCATATCGTTTGAGAAGTAAATGGGGGAAAAAAAAGTGATTCCGAATCGATCTGTCGTATCGTCTGTTCGTCTAAGAACGTTTTTCTGCATCTGTCTAATTATTGCTGTCATCAGCGGCATCAGCTTCGTCGTCGGTGTTGGCTATGCCCGGTCTAACCGCACCGAACCGGCCGCGGATTATAATACGCGCCGCCGAGTTATTCCTCTCAGCGGCGTCGATTATACCAGACCTGAACCTGCTCATCTCAGCCACGCTCCTGTAGAACCGCTCACCCTGCCCGATCAGAAAAATACGTCGGTTGACCAAAAGAATATCTCGCCCGACCAAAGCAGTCCCGAATATAAGACCGTCAGGATGAAGGTAACGGCCTATTGCCCATGTGAAAAATGCTGCGGCAAATACGCCGATGGTATTACCGCTTCCGGTCACGAAATTGCCCCCGGTGACCTCTTCGTTGCCGCAGACAGCAAATACCCTTTCGGCACCCGTATCAGCGTACCCGGCTATGCCGACGGAAAACCGGTCAAGGTCCTCGACCGCGGCGGAGCGATAGACGGCCGACATATCGACGTCTTTTTCCATTCACATCAACAAGCCCTGCAGTGGGGAGTTAAATACTTAAATGTGAAAATAAGGACCGACACCCTCGACATCGCAAAATAACAGGCGGCGGTCGGGTTCGAACCGACGAATAACGGTTTTGCAAACCGTCGCCTCAAAATCGCAAAGCCAGCAAAATCAACAACTTACAACACCACCCAAAAAACGCTTACAAACCAGCTTACAAACGAAATCAGAAAATAGCCCAAAACAGACTCCAAAGCAAGCACAAAAATTGCCCGATGATTTGGCTGAAATCGTGGCTGTCTGGCCAAAGCTACCGGAGCATATTAAAGCGGCAATCAAGGCGTTAACCAGGACTTGCAAAATGAAGCGGGAAACAATCGACAAGCCGGTCGTTTACAATATGGGCTATCAATTCGATTAAGCAACATTTTTTCTGTAAATTCTTTTTTCTTTTGAATTAGCGGATTCGTTTTCGTTCTCCATTTCCGTTTGCATATTCAAATATCTTTTGCCGGCTACCCAATCTTCGCTAATCTCCATTTCTATCGCACTGACTAATCTCAGCAACGATGCCTCATTGGGAAACAGCCTTGCGACTCGTGTCCGTCGATTGATCTCTTCGTGCAGTCGTTCCACCGAATTAGATGTTCGCATCCGTTTGCGATGCTTGGCTGGCAATTCAAAAACAGCCAGTCCTTCCGGTATATTTTCTTCCATCCATTCGGACAACTGTGGTGCAGACTTGGAATATTTCTCAATATAGTATTTCAATCTCACTTGGGCCAACTCGCCGTTAGGGGCAGCGAAGATATCAGCAATGTCATCATGCACCTGTTTCTGCATAGCTTTTTTAGGAACATATGCCTGAGCATTTTGCTGAAGATGAAACTGGCATCTCTGCCACCGGACACCATTGAACAGGCTCTGAAGAGCCGCCTTCAAGCCAGAGTGAGCATCACTGGATATACACCTGACACCATGCAAGCCTCTATCCAGCAAAGACTTTAAAAAAGCTCTCCAGTGAACCTCAGCTTCGCTCAAGGAAACGCTTACGCCAAGTATCTCACGTTTGCCGTCAGTGTTAACTCCGATAGCCGTAAACACCGCACAGGACTGCACAGAACCGTTTATTCGAACTTTCTCGTAACGGGCATCGAGAATAAGATAAAGGTATTCGCCAAGCTCTCGATTACGCCACTTGCCCAATTCTTCATCAAGCATTTCAGATGCTCTTGATACCTGTGCACTGCTTATCTCCAGGCCGCACATCTTTTCGAGTACGCCGGTTACTCGGCGTGTGGATATACCTTTTACATACATCTCAGCAATAGCAACTTTAAGCGCCCGTTCGCTGCGACAGCCCTTTTCCAGGGCTGACGGATAGAACTCAACATCGCCTCTTACCTGCGGCACATCGACAGTCATTCTGCCCATGCGTGTATCGACTGTCTTAGGCTTGTAGCCGTTGGCATACCCCTTACGATTGGGAGTTCTTTGGTATGCACCAGCCGACAGGCAATCTTCCCTTTCGATCTTCATAGCCTCATTCAGCAGTATCTTTAGCACGTCTGCCATTCTGTCAAAACCATTTTCAATTAACAGTTCCATTGCATCATCAAATGCATTACCATGTTGGCGGTGGGCCATCTTGTTTCTCCTTATTAAAGTTGTCATAAACCTTTATAGGAGGACGAGACGTGTCCGCCATTTCAAGCAAAATTTCGCATGTGGCTGGCTTCCGGCTCGCTACGCTCGCCTCCACCCAGCCACATGCGGTGGTTAACACCAATTTACAGAACAAAGTTTACACTACCTAGTTTGTTCGCGGTTCCAAATTGTCAAATATGCACGGCACACATATAAAAGCTGCTATGGGC
>JAGHBX010000375.1 GCA_021160785.1 Planctomycetota bacterium
ATCTACACCCGTTTCAAGCTCACCCCGCCGGCCGAAGGTCAGTCCCGGCGCGCCCGGGGAACCCAATCCCAGCCCGCACTGTCATCCCGAGCGTCGGGCTGCAGAGCGAAGCGCAGCGGCCCAAAGCCGAGGGACCCGCTCAATCACCATCCCCGAAGGCGATTCCAAACAAACACCGCCCGCACCCCGATTTTACGAAACGAACCCAATTTACGCCTGCCCCAGCCTGGCCCCCGACCCAAATATGCGAAACGAACCCAATCTTAATAAATGAAAGGAATGCTAAGTCTTGTACTGACAACAACTTATGGCGAAATGACGTCGCTGGCCCTTTTTCTGCATCTGTTGTGCCTTCTTCTGGATTCTGGCCCAGGTGTCGCGCAGGGTTACTGTTCGGTTAAAGATCAGCTTATCCTGTTTTTCCGTGTCGCTATTTCGCTGATTGCTCGTGAACCCGGGCGGGATTGGGTTGAAATACTGTGAGCCATGACGTATCATTAGACGTGATATTCGGTATTTATGAGTTGCTCAGAAATGCGTACAGTTACAAGTGGGCTTATGGAAAAAGATATGGCTTCAATACCATTGGATACGATGGCGGATTCGTTGGCCATGCACATCGAGGCTCTGCGGAAGATGGATATCAGCGCCAGGGCGCAGATGATGTTTGAACTGAGCGACAATCTTCGGTCAATCGTTGAATCCGGCATCCGTCAGCGCCACCCCGACTACAGCGCCGAGGAAGTCCAGCGAGCGGCGCTTGGTCTTACCATCGACAGGGCATTATTCAATGACGCCTTTGGCAGAGGCGAGGTCGGCGCATGACAAGTCAGAAAGAGTTTCTTGGAAGACTTGTCAAGGCGCTGGATGATTCCGCCATCGGCTACATGCTCTCAGGCTCCATGGGCAGCAGTTTGCACGGTCGGCCCCGGGCAACGAACGATGCCGATATTGTGATCGATCCGACGCAACAACAACTGACCGGTTTCCTGGATTCATTGGGGCCTGATTACTATGTCAGCCGGCCGGGGGCTTTGGATGCCCTCAAGAACAGAACGATGTTCAATGTGATTGACGTCGCCTCCGGCTGGAAAGCGGATATTATCATTATCAAGGACCGGGCCTACAGCCGACAGGAATTTGCCAGAAGAAAGATCGCCACCGTTATGGGCATGAACCTGTGTGTCGTTTCACCGGAAGATTCCATTTTAAGTAAGCTGGAATGGTCAAAGGGCAGAGAATCGCAAACTCAGTTTCAGGATGCCTCCGGCGTGCTCATGGTTCAATGGGACAGGCTGGACTTCAAGTACCTGGAGAAATGGTCGGACGAATTGAACGTAAGGGATTCGCTGGAGCGGCTTTTGAAGGAAATCCGGGAACTCAAAGCACAATAATCCCTGACCCGCCCGCGGCGAGATTGCTATTTATTTCTTCTGTTGTGCCTTCTTCTGGATTCTTGCCCAGGTGTCACGGAGGGTTACTGTGCAATTGAAGATCAGTTTATCCTGTTTTTCTGTGTCGGCGTCGACGCAGAAATAGCCTAATCGCTCGAACTGTACTCGTGTCAGCGGCTTAGCGTCGGCTAATGACGGTTCGACTCGGCAGTTGGTTAGTGTCTGGAGTGAGTCGGGATTGAGATTGGCGGTGAAGTCTTTGCCTTTTTCGGCGTTGTCGGGGTTTTCCTTTGTGAACAGGTTGTCGTATAGTCTCACTTCGGCGGGGAGTGATTTTTCTGCACATACCCAGTGCAGGGTCGATTTCACCTTTCGGCCGTCCGGTGAGTCGCCGCCCTTTGTCGCCGGGTCGTAGGTGCAGCGGACCTCGACGACATTGCCCTGGTCGTTTTTGACTACGTCGGTGCAGGTAATAAAATATGCATAGCGCAGGCGCACCTCTCTGCCCGGTGTGAGGCGGTAGAATTTCTTCGGGGCCTCTTCCATAAAGTCGTCCTGCTCGATGTAAAGCTCTCGCGAGAACGGGACTTTGCGTATCCCCGCCGCAGGGTCTTCTGGGTTGTTTATTGCGTCGAGTTCTTCGCTTTGCCCTTCGGGGTAGTTGGTTATTACGATCTTGAGCGGTTTCAATACGGCCATGACGCGGGCGGAGTGCTTGTTGAGATCCTGGCGCAGGTAGTGCTCCAGCAGTGCGATTTCGACGGTGCCGGGGAACTTGTTAATGCCGATTCGCCGGCAGAAATTGCGAATCGCGGCCGGTGAATATCCGCGTCGTCTTAGCCCGCAGATCGTGGGCATTCGCGGATCGTCCCAGCCGTCAACGAGGCCCTCTGCGACCAGCCGAAACAGTTTGCGCTTGCTCATCACCGTATATGTCAGATTCAGCCTGGCAAACTCGATCTGCTGCGGATGGTGAATGCCCAACTGATCGAGAAACCAGTCATACAGCGGCCTGTGGTTTTCGAATTCCAGCGTGCAGATCGAATGCGTGATGCCCTCGATCGAATCCTCCAGCCCGTGGGCCCAGTCGTACATCGGATAGATGCACCATTCATCGCCCGTTCGGTGATGCGATTCGTGCAGGATGCGGTACATTACCGGATCGCGCATGTTGAGGTTGGGATGGGCCATATCGATTTTGGCGCGCAGCGTGCGCGAGCCGTCGGGGAATTCGCCGTTTTTCATGCGCGCCAAGAGGTCGAGATTCTCCTCGACGGTTCGGCTGCGGAAGGGGCTGTCTTTGCCCGGCGCAGTGAGTGTGCCGCGGTATTGGCGCGTTTCTTCGGCCGTCAGGTCGCAGACATAGGCACAGCCGGCCTTGACGAGCTGGACGGCATACTCATACATTTGCCCAAAGTAGTCCGAGCCGAAATACAGCCGGTCTTGCCAGTCCCAGCCCAGCCACTTAACATCGGCGATGATGGAATCAACAAATTCCTGTTCTTCCTTGCAGGGGTTCGTGTCGTCGAAGCGCAGATTGCACTTACCGCCGGGATTTTCCGCGGCGATGCCGAAGTTCAGGCAGATACTCTTGGCGTGCCCGATATGCAGATAACCGTTGGGCTCCGGCGGAAAACGCGTGTTCACACGCCCTTGCCACTTGCCGCTCGCATTATCCTCGGCAACAATCGTCCGCACAAAATCCAGCCGCTCGGCCGATTCGGGTTCGCCGCCATGGCGTTCAAGCCCTTTGCCCAAACTGTCAGGCTCTGCCCCAGATGATTTCATTAAGGTACCTCAGTCAAAAAAAGTAACGCTCATTCCATACCGGTCATAAACCCAACCCAAGAGAGGCTCGTACCGCATCCCTGACTTTGCCGGCAATTCACCTGTCAAGGGCTTCATAAAGGACCATTCCTTTCTCTGTTATTTCCTTGAGGAAGCAATCACCCATTACCAGCCTTTGCTGCAATTGTTCCGGGGTCCTGACCAGCAGGTCAAGAGAAAACGGCGGGTGGACACGGCGGCGAATCTCGGTCGCAGTGCGCCATGATTTGCCTTCGTGTTCCATTACAACCAACAGGTCAACATCGGAATCTTTTGTCGCCCGGCCATGCGCATGCGAGCCGAACAGCAGAATTCGATCCGGATGAAACTCATCTGCAACCCGACGGCTGAAATCCTCTATTTCTCTTAGTGTCGCCATATGCGTAAGATAATCCGGATTCAGGACCTTTGCAACTGAAAAAAAAGCCCAAACGTTCTCGTGGTTTACGAAAACTTTATGGCAGTTCGGAACATGGCAAAAGACTCGCCACGTTTTTTTTCTTACAGAACAGGTTTTTGTCTTGACAGGTCTATCCATCTTGTCTACTATATACATAGACTTGACAAACATGGGTGTTTAACAGGGGCATATGAATGAGATTAACTACAAGAAGCGAATATACGATACTGGCACTCTTATATTTAGCCAGGCATGAATCCGACGGTTTTATCAGAATCGAGGATATCTGCTCTGAAGGCGATATTTCGAAGAAGTACCTTGAGGTGCTGTTCACAGTCCTCAAACAGAATCGTTACATCAGGACAAGAAGAGGAACGGGCGGAGGTTATAAGTTAGCCAAGCCTGCTTCCAAGATCAGCATTGCGGAGATTGTCAGATTGATGGATGGGGCGTTGGCGCCGACCGAGGCGGTCAGTAAGTACTTTTATTCAGAAACACCGCTGACAAAAGAGAAGAAGGCAATAAGGGTGTTCAGGGAAATAAGAGATTATGTCGCCTGGAAGCTTGAGGGTTTGAAGTTGTCCGACCTGACGTAATGTTAACAGGGGCCGTTTGCAGAGGATATGAATTCGGGAGGAAAGATATGGATCAGTTATCCGTTGGAATAATTGTTATTATAGTCGTTTGCTCGTTTCTTTTCGAGTATATGGATGCGACGCTTGGGATGGGATATGGCACAACCCTTACTCCTGTCTTTTTGCTTATGGGTTTCGATCCAATTGAAATTGTTCCGGCGATTTTGCTGTCTCAGTTGATATGCGGGCTTCTGGCGGGGATATGTCATCACTGTGAAGGCAATGTGGATTTCAAATTGAAGGCAACGGAAGATTTGCAGATTAGAAATGCATTAAACCCGCTGGGGTATATTGAAAGCGTAAAGAGATCGCTACCCCGGCATCTGAAGATTGTGCTATTGCTGGCCGCATGCGGGATATTAGGAACCGTGGCGGCTGTATTTATCGCAGTGAACATTCCCAGATTCTGGCTGAAACTGTACATCGGGTTTCTTGTGCTGTCGATAGGGATTGCTCTTCTGATATGTTTCAACAAGGAGTTTAAGTTTTCGTGGAAGAGAATCTCAATTCTGGGATTGGTTGCATCCTTCAACAAAGGCATGAGCGGAGGCGGTTACGGTCCGGTCGTTACCGGCGGCCAACTCCTGTCCGGTCTGGAAGGAAAAAACGCCGTAGGCATTACTGCACTGGCGGAAGGTCTGACATGTTTGGTGGGGGTGATCATGTATGTCGCCCTTTCCAGAGAGAGTATTAACTGGAGGATAGCACCTTATATAATTGCCGGCGCTGTGCTTTCGGTTCCTCTTTCAGCCAAGAGCGTCAAGATAATCAACACGAGAATATTGAAACTGGCGATTGCCCTGTTGACGACATCCCTGGGGACATTCACGATAGCAAAAACATTGATATCAAGCTGAATAATAAAGTGGGGATCGAGCTACCCTTTGGGGTAGTAAATTCCCGCGAGTAGAGTTTTAAGTTACTGTTGTAAAGCTACTTACCCGCGTACAAACGGGAATTGGCAATCGTAAGCAGTAGAGTTGCCCTCCCAACCGCCACAATCCTTTCGTACACCGTATGATTATTTGGTCTATCTGGTTCTTGACATGGGGGGATTTGTCGCTTATTGTTGTCAATCTTTGCTTTGTAGACTACTGGAGAGGTTTTTAATGATCGTTACTCGTTTTGCACCATCACCGACGGGGTATCTGCATGTCGGGGGGGCTCGGACGGCCCTGTTTAACTGGCTGTATGCGCGTCGGATGGGCGGCAAGTTTATACTTCGCATCGAGGATACCGACCTGAAGCGGAATACGCCGACTGCGATGCAGCAGGTGATTGCCGATTTGCGTTGGCTGGGTATCGACTGGGATGAAGGACCCGAGGTTGGCGGTCCGAACGGGCCTTATCTGCAGTCGGAGCGTCGTGATATTTACGATAAGTATATACGGCAACTTCTCGATGAGCACAAGGCCTACTACTGCTTCGAAACGCCGGAGGAACTGACGGCGATGCGGGATAAGGCGTCGGCCGAAAAAAAGGGGTTTGTTTACCCCCGGCCGGCAGTTTTTCCCACAGACGAAGATGCCGAGGAGTCCCGCCGGCAGGGTCGCCCGGTCACCGTTCGTTTCGCCGTGGACCAGGATGCCGCGATTGTCGTTGAAGATGTGGTGCGCGGTTCGGTCCGGTTCGGGCCGGGGGAAGTGGGCGACTTCATTATTCAAAAATCCGACGGCTTTCCCACATATCATTTCGCTGTAGTAGTCGACGACGAGTTGATGGGCGTAACGCATGTCATCCGCGGGCAGGAGCATCTGATGAATACGCCGGGCCATCAGGCGCTGCAAAAGGCGTTTGCGTTTCGCGTGCCGGTTTATGCTCATATGTCGGTCACCGTAAGCGATACGGGCGGCAAGCTCTCCAAACGCGAGAGGCCCAAGGCGATGCGCAAGGCGATCAAGGCAGCCCAGTATCTCGATGCCGAAAAGCTTGCCGAGGCAGGCGGCATCTCGATGGAGGAGTTCGACCGCTTTGTCACGGGCAAGGGTACACCCGACATGCCGAGCATTGATGCGATGGCAAAGTCCCTGGGTGTGTTCCTTCCTGAGATAAATGTTGTGGATTTTTTCAGGGGCGGCTA
>JAGHBX010000224.1 GCA_021160785.1 Planctomycetota bacterium
GTTTTCGGCAGCTTGCGTGATGGAAATACTGCAACATACCAGGAGGATTGTCAGGATAGATCGGTTCATTTGAACACCCTTTCCATAATAATAACGAATTGCATTAGTTGACAGGCCCATTATACAGGGTCTTTTCAGCAAATGCCATAGCGGCTATCCAAAGAAATCGTTGTCCCCGGCGTCTGTCTTTGGTAGACTGCCCGCGACAAAACACAAATAACCGGACAAGAAGGAGAAAACGATGCTTATCGTACATGTTTTTGTTCACGTCAAGGGCGATTGTATCGACGCCTTCAAGGCCGCTTCGCTGGAAAACGCCCGTAACAGCGTGCAGGAGGCGGGGATTGCGCGGTTCGATGTGATTCAGCAAGAGAGTGCCCCGACGCGATTTGTGTTGGTGGAAGTCTATCGTACGGCGGACGATCCTGCTCGGCATAAAGAGACGGCCCACTACCAGACATGGCGGGATACCGTCGCGAATATGATGGCGGAGCCCCGATCAGCGATCAAGTATGACAATGTTTTCCCGGATGAAAGCGGCTGGGACACACAGGCGAAATCTTAGACGGGATGACGTTATGAACTTTGAATTTGCCACGGCAGGACGGATAGTGTTTGGCGACGGGACGGCGATGCAGTTATCACAACATACCGCTGCGCTGGGCAGCCGCGCCTTTGTGATCACCGGGTCGAATCCAGCGCGTTTGTGCGATCTGCTCGATTCAATTGATGAGGTTGCCGCGAGCCGCTTTGCCGTCGGCGGTGAGCCGTCGACGGATCTATTGGCCGTCGCCGCTGAGCAGGCGCGGGCCGATTCGTGCGATATGGTCATTGGGATCGGCGGGGGCAGTGTGATCGATATGGCAAAGGCGGTCGCGGCGCTTTTGACCAATAGCGGCGCGGTCATGGATTACCTCGAAGTCGTCGGTCTGGGAAAGCCGCTGACAAATCCCTCGGCGGCCTGCATTGCCGTACCGACCACAGCGGGCACCGGCGCCGAGGTTACGCGCAACGCCGTGCTGTACGTGCCCGACAAACAGGTCAAGGTCAGTATGCGGAGTGCGACCATGCTACCGCGATTAGCAATCGTCGACCCGGAGTTGGCATGTTCGATGTCGCCGGCGGTAACGGCGTCCACAGGGCTGGATGCACTGACGCAATTGATCGAGCCGTACGTTTCGCACCTTGCCAATCCGCTAACCGACGGTATATGCCTGGAAGGCTTATCTTGTACAGCACGTTCGCTTGGAAAGGCGTATGAAAACGACCATGACATGCAGGCCCGCCGGGACATGTCGCTTGCGAGTCTGTTCGGCGGATTAGCTCTTGCCAATGCCAAACTTGGCGCTGTTCACGGGTTTGCCGGGCCCTTGGGCGGAATGATCGGCGCCCCTCACGGCGTCATCTGCGCCCGCCTCCTGCCACACGTCATCGGCGCCAATATCAACGCCCTTCTCGCCCGCGACCCGGAAAACCCGGCGATCGCCCGCTACGACCGAGTCGCCCAAATCATGACCGGCTCCAACTCCGCCCGCGCCAAAGACGCCATCGACTGGGTCAGTCGATTGTGCCTTGATCTACAGGTCCCCTCGCTGACCGAATACGGCCTAAAGCCCGAATTAATCCCGTTAGCCGTCGAAAAAGCCAAACATTCCAGCAGTATGAAAGGCAACCCCATAACCCTCACCGATGAAGAATTGACGCAAATCCTTGCTGAGAGCCTGTAGCCGCCGGGATTCTGAGTTTTTTGATAATTGCTTGACAATTGGCGGGGTTGTTCCTACATTATGGACCGCCGTGAGTTTGGGCGGCTATTGGGCATTAATGGTTTTTGGTTAGCATGTAAATTATGACAAAGGAGATTTCTGATGGCAACAAAGGTTGCAATTAACGGCTTCGGGCGAATCGGTCGTGCTGTGGCGAGAATTCTGTTGACGAGAAACGGTGATCTGGAGCTGGTGGCGATCAACGATCTGGCCGACGCCAAGAGTCTGGCTCATCTTTTCAAATATGACACGGTGATGGGCAAGTGGCCCGGTACTGTGGATGTCGCAGGCGATGTTCTGACAATCGACGGCAAGGCGATCAAGGTTCTTGCGGTTCGCAATCCCGCCGAGTTGCCCTGGGGCGATATGGGTGTCGATATCGTAGTGGAATCGACAGGTATTTTCCGGACGAAGGAATCGCCCAGGGGCGGTTACTGCGACCACATCAAAGCCGGCGCCAAGAAGGTCGTTTTGACTGTTCCCGCAAAGGACGACATCGATGCGACAGTCGTACTGGGCGTAAACGACGACACCATCACCGACAGCACCCAGTGCATCTCGAATGCAAGCTGCACAACAAACTGCCTTGCCCCGCTAACCAAGGCGCTCAACGACGCATTCGGAATCGAGAAGGGCATGATGGTTACGATTCACGGCTATACCAACGATCAGCATGTAGCCGACATGATCCACAGCGACATGCGTCGTGCACGTGCCGCAGCCATGAACATTATCCCGACAACGACCGGCGCCGCCAAGGCGGTTGGCAAGGTTATCCCGGAACTCAACGGCAAGCTCGACGGCTACGCACTTCGCGTTCCCGTGATTGACGGCAGTTGTGTGGACCTTGTCGCCGAGTTGAAGAAGGAAGTTACTGCCGACGAAGTCAACGCCGCCCTCAAGGCCGCCGCCGAAGGACCTTTGAAGGGCATTCTCGAGTATTGCGACGAACCTATCGTCAGCAGCGACATCATAGGCAACCCGGCTTCGAGCATCTTTGACTCGCTCTGCACCATGGCCATGGGCAAGACCGTCAAGGTCTTAAGCTGGTATGACAACGAGTGGGGTTACTCCAACCGCACGGTCGATATTATGGAAAAGATCGCATAATTGCGACATCTGATTGATTCGGGCCTGTTCTGATAGAGAGCAGGCCCGATTTCTGTCAGGACTCTTTGGGGAAGGATCAAAAAAATGGCAAAGAAAACCGTTGCCGATATAGACGTTAAGGGCA
>JAGHBX010000091.1 GCA_021160785.1 Planctomycetota bacterium
ATACACTGTTTTTCCAATCCCATATTGCAAACCGAAAATCCTGCATGCCTTGGTGTTTTGTCCAAATCGCTTCCGGTTCACTTTCATCATTAAGTAATATCCAATGTTCACTCTCAGGGTAATCTCTGTCGCCTTCAACATACGAGCCCATCACATGTACATACCGGACATTATTATACGCTTCTATAGTTTGCTCGATAGCATAAGCAGGGGCAACCATATCAACCGAACCGCCAAAATGATTTATGCCAATAAGCCCCGCAATAATGATCACCGCCGCAGCGGCAAGTTTCGTCATTTTACTTTTCATAATTGTTCTCCATATATTCGGCTTGTTTGGAGCCGATTGTGTTTGTTGTTTTTTGGCCAGCACCTCGCATGCATCCGTAAGTGTCCGCGCATCAAGCTCGGCGCCGGTACGATCCTGCAATTGTCTGATTGAGTTTTCAATGTTTTCTGTCGGTTTCATTTGCTCACCTGCCCGTTTAACATTGACCGCAGTTTATCGAGTCCATAACGATATCGTCCCTGCACGGTATTGATTGACACCTCTTGTATCGCCGCAATCCGCCCAAATGTCAGCCCGCCTCGAAGATGCAGCACGACGACCTCTCTCTGCTCATAAGGCAATTGTGCTATCGCATTTCTAAGCAGCAGCTCGCTTTCCTTTTGACACGCCAACTCATCGGGAGTATTGCCATCGGCCTCGGCGGGTCGTACCTGCGAAAGCTTCTCGCTGTGTCTTTTCTGCGAGCGAAATCTGTCCCGCGCCAGATTGCGTACGCTCGAACGCAGATACGCAGCGAGACTCTTCCTGATGTGCAGCTTGCCAACCGAATTGGCGAAGGATACGAAAACATCGTGCACAATGTCCTCGGCGGCGTTCCTGTCATTCAAAAGAGCATTAGCCAACGTCAGCAGATCGTCCTTATGGGCGTCGTAAATTCGGCGCAGAGAGTCTGTACAGCCGTGCTTGACCTTCCAGATAAGTATCTTTTCATTAAGCACTTACGGCATTTCCCACATCGAACAATAATGGCCCATCACTTACAGGACGAACAACACATGCGCTTTAGTATAAGAAAAAAATGCCCCCCGCAGAAAATCTGCTGCTATTTGTTGAATCCATACTTGCCGATCAGTTTGACGAACCGGCAACCGCAGAGGACGCTTTGGCGAAGGTCGTCGCCGGTTTTTTCTTACAGCATGAGATCCTGGGCGAACTCTCCGCCGACCGGGGCGATAATCCGCCCGCCGTCTTTTAGCTGGTCGGCCAACGCCTGCGGCAGTTTGGGCAGGGCGGCGGTAACCATGATCCGGTCAAACTGTCTGTCATCGCACCATCCCCTGCTGCCGTCGCCGACGAAAAACTCCACATTGTTTATACCCAGCCTGCCCAACACCGCCTGAGCCGTTTCCGATAGTTGCCCTAATCGGTCGACGGTGTAGACCTTTTTCGCTAATTTCGCCAGGATCGCCGCCTGATACCCGCAGCCCGTGCCCAACTCAAGAACGTCGCAGCCGCCGTCGACCTTCAATTCCTGTGTCATCAACGCCACAATATAAGGCTGCGAAATCGTCTGGGCCAAACCGATCGGCAACGGCCGATCCGTATACGCCTCGGACGCGTATTTAACCGACACAAACTCCTCCCGCGGAATCTCGCCCATCACCTCCAGCACACGACTATCGCTGATGCCGCGACCCTTAAGCTGCACCTGCACCATCGCCGCCCGCTCCATCCCAAACCTCGCCTGTTCGTCAAAGCTAACCATGCCCCCTATAATCGTATCGCCGCGGGCCTTTTGCAAATTAATTCCCGACAGTCAGCGATCCACAGGCCTTCGGCGTGCGTTTCATTATTGGGTTCGTTTTGTTAAAAGCAGTCTTTATCATATAGTCTTTAGTATATTGTCCGTCGGGGTGTAAATTGGGTTCGTTTCGTTTTTTTGGTCCTCCACGAGTCCGCCGCGGCTGCAATTGGGTTCGTTTCGCTGAAATAGGGGGTGGCAAGACACATTGGTATACTGGAATTGGGTTCGTTTCGCATAATACGCCCCGACAGGTCGGGGGAAATCCTAAATCCTAAGCTCGAAATCTTAAACAAGCACGAAATTCGAAATGCCAAGCTCGAAACGTGATGTGGCCGTTGGATTGGCATGGTTTGTAACTCCCCCTGTTTTTGGTGTTGCATTGTCCTTAACTATGCGACGCATTATACCACAGAACAGGTCAAAAGTCAAGTTTTTAGCGGTTTTTGGTGGTTTTTATTGAACCACGAAGGCACGAAGATTTAGGAGGCGGGGTCATGCCAGCATCGGAACCTGTTTTGGCGGCGTTTTGCTATCGATGAATCGGGATTGTTTTTTGGTTTTGACTTCTTCGGCCCCGTCGGGATAATACGCTGGTATGAATCCTCGGACGAGAAAACTCATTGACGCTGACAAAGAATGCCTGTGGCATCCGTTTACTCAGATGGCCTCATGGCTTGATTCCGAACCCGTCGTTATCGCCGCTGGCGAAGGATTCCACCTCATCGACACCGAGGGTCGACGCTATATCGACGGGGTAAGCTCGCTGTGGTGCAACGTTCACGGCCACAGGGTCAAGAAGATCGACGACCGGATACGCGATCAACTCGATAGAATCGCCCACAGTACGCTTTTAGGCTTAGCACAGACCGGATCCGTCGAACTTGCCGAAAAGCTTGTGCAGATTACGCCCGAAGCTCTGACCAAAGTATTCTATTCCGACAGCGGCGCAACCAGTGTCGAGATCGCCCTGAAGATGGCGTATCAGTATTGGCGAAATAGCGGTGAGCCCGACCGGCGAAAATTTATCGCTCTGGAGAATTCATACCACGGCGACACCATCGGCTCGGTGAGCCTCGGCGGCATCGGCCTCTTTCACGGCATATTCGGCCCGCTGCTGTTCGAGACGCATTTCGTCCCGAGCCCGCATCCGTATCGCTTTGACGGCGACAGCGAACAATGCGCACAATTCAGCCTCGAGAGGATAGAACACCTCCTCCGGCAGCAGGCAGAGAAGATCGCCGCGGTGATCGTCGAACCGCTTGTACAGGGCGCAGCCGGCATAATCGTCCATCCCGCGGGATTCCTCAAAGGCGTTCGCCAACTTACTCGCAAGTATGGCGTGCTGCTGATCGTCGATGAAGTGGCGACGGGCTTCGGCCGAACGGGAAGGATGTTTGCATGTGAGCACGAAAACGTCCAGCCCGATCTGATGTGCCTTGCAAAAGGAATTACCGGCGGCTATCTGCCGCTTGCCGCGACATTAGCCACGCAGGAGATTTTCGACGCCTTCCTCGGCGATGCGACCGAACACAAGACTTTTTATCACGGCCACACCTATACGGGCAACGCGCTGGGCTGCGCCGCGGCGATCGCATCGCTGGAATTGTTCGAAGAAAACGACATTATCGCATCGCTTCCGGAGAAAGTCTCGCTCATAAACAATGCCCTGGACAGGATCGGGTCGCTCGACTACATCGGCGATGTTCGACAGTGCGGCATGATGGCCGGAATCGAAATCGTCCAAAGCAAGACTACAAAGCAGTCGTTTCCTTGCGAAAACGCCATCGGCGCAAAACTATGTGCTGCGATGCGCCCGAAAGGCGCAATGATGCGGCCGTTGGGCGATGTCATCGTGCTCATGCCCCCCGTCGCGATCGATCCGCCGACGCTGAGCGAACTGCTCGACATCGTAACCGATACACTCCAAAACGATCTGCCCGCCATCGTGGAGGCGCTGTAAATGCCCCTGGAATTTGAAATACCACGGCACCGCGGACTGTTTATCACCGGCACCGACACCGGCGTCGGCAAGACCCTCATCGCAGGCGCCATCGCAAGGGTACTTTCGCAGCAGCAACTCCGCGTCGGCGTTTTCAAGCCCGTCGCCACCGGCTGTCGCCGCGAACGCGAAGGCCTCATCAGCGCAGACACCGAGTTCCTCGCCTTCTGCGCCAACTGCGATTATCCGCTTTCGGTCGTCACCCCCATAACGTTTGCCACGCCAGCCGCGCCTGCCGCCTGCGAACAGGTCGAACGAAAAACCGTCGACTTCGAGCACATCGTCAACACCTACAAATACATCTGCGACAACACCGACGTCGTCATCGTCGAGGGCATCGGCGGCGTCCGCGTACCAATCTCACAGGGCATCGACGTCCTCGATCTCGCCGAGGTCTTCAATCTGCCCGTCGTCATCGTCGCACGACCCGATCTGGGCACAATCAATCACACCCTGCTCACCGTCGACGCCGTTCGCTCGGCGGGCCTCAATCTCGCCGGTGTCGTCATCAGCGGATACGACCTGGACTGCGGCAACGTCGCCGTCGAAACCGCCCCCGCCATCATCGCCGAATACGGAAATGTGGACATCCTGGCCGCCATCCCATGGGATCCGGAATCCGACGTCGAAAAAGGGCTGCTCGGTCCAGCCACCCTCGACATTATCGAGCAGACGGACTGGTCCCAAATCGCCCGCACATGACCCATCCCGTGCTACTCTGCAGAAGATTCCTTTTTTGTCATTCCCGCGAAGGCGGGAATCCAGCATAAATAGCTTCCGCCGTAGGCGGTTTCCTGTTTCTTGCGCACTTGGCTTCGGGACTTTTACAGCGCAATCCAGTGCTCGTTTTTTCGCCGGATAAGGCGTTTTCCGCCACCATCGATGCTCCCAAGGAAAAAAAATGCGAAAAATCCAAAAAAACATGTTGACCCATCCTGCCTTATTGCGTATATTAGTATCCCGATTGATTAACTGAGGATGCCAGAAGTTTATGAGATTATCAAAGAAATGTCAATATGCTCTCAAGGCCCTTTTCGAGTTGGCGCTGCGAAATAACGCCGGCCCGGTCAAAACCCACGATATTGCAAAGGCACAAGGGATTTCTACCAGATTCCTCGAGGTCATCCTCAATGAACTGAGGCACGGCGGATTTGTCGAATCGCGGCGAGGCAGTGAAGGCGGCTACCTGCTCGCAAGGCCCGCCAAGGACATAACTGTAGGCCAGATAATAACTTATATTCAGGGCCCCATCGCTATCGTCGGTCGTCAATTAAACGGCAACAACCCAGAGCATTCTGGAACCGGGCACGAGGCCGTTGACGGGCTCTGGGATGAGATAAACCATGCTGTGTCAAAGGTTTGTGATAGCAAGACCTTTACCGATCTTGTAGAATTGGAACTTGCCAGAAGACAGGCCCATGTTCCGAATTACGTTATTTAAGGCGAGTTGACAGGTTTTTCAGACTTGGAATACCATGAGTGATACCCTTTAGGGTAATAAATTTCCGCGAGAGAAATTGTAATATATTGTCGTAAAATGACTTATCCGCGCATCAGAGCGCATTGTTAATGTGTGATTGGTATGATTAACGAAATACAGAGCAAAACCAGCCAGTACTCGGCTCAGCAGCTCATCGAGTATGTTGTGAAGCGATTCGAGGGGCGTATTGGACTTGCATCCAGTTTCGGCGCCGAGGATCAGGTCTTAACCGACATGCTGTGCAAGCTCACTTCGGCGGCGACTATCTTCACGTTGGATACAGGCCGACTGCCGGAAGAAACCTACCGGCTCATGGAGCAGACGCGCGATAAGTATGGCGTCAGGATAGAGATTCTGTTTTCCGATCGCGCCGACGTCGAGGAGATGGTAAACGAGCAGGGCCCGAATCTTTTCTATGAGAGCATTGAAAATCGAAAACTGTGCTGCAGGGTCCGCAAGATCAAGCCTTTGAAGCGACGGTTAGCCGCGCTCGATGCCTGGATTTGCGGGCTGCGAACAGAGCAGTCGACTACGCGGACCGGTTTGCTGCGTGTCGATGCCGACGAGACGTTCGGGCTTATCAAGGTATGCCCGTTAGCCGACTGGACAACCGAGCAGGTGTGGGATTACATCCGCAGCAATGACGTGCCTTATAACGAGCTGCATGACAAGGGACATCCCAGTATCGGCTGTGCTCCATGCACGCGGGCGGTTGAGCCCGGCGAGGATATCCGCGCGGGCCGATGGTGGTGGGAAGCGCCCGAGCATAAGGAATGCGGCCTGCATTTGCATGCCGAAGATGACAAACGCCGACAGGAGACTGAGAAGTAATGGACCAGCTTGACACAATTGAAGCGCAGAGCATTTTTATCCTGCGCGAGGCCTACCGCAGCTTCAAGAACCTTGTGATGCTCTGGTCAGTCGGCAAGGACAGCACGGTTCTCCTGTGGCTGACACGGAAAGCGTTCTTCGGCCATGTTCCCATTCCACTGATGCACGTCGACACGGCGTTTAAGGTTCCTGCGATGATCGAATATCGCGACCGTTTTGCACGCGAGTGGAAGCTCAATATGATCGTCGGCAAAAACGAAAAATCGCTTGAGGCCAAAGAGACCTTTCCCGATGGCAAGCTGACGCGACTGGAATGCTGTGCGGCGCTCAAGAGTGAGGCGTTGAAGCACACGCTCAGCGGCGAATGGCCGCGATGGGTGCTCGACCACACGACGGGTGAATATGTAAAGCAGGAAGGCGGCGAGCCGTTTACCGGTGTTATCGTGGGGGCACGCGCCGACGAAGAGGGCAGCCGGAGCAAGGAAAGATATTTCTCTCCGAGGGACCGGCACAATGACTGGGATGTGGGCGATCAGCCGCCGGAGTTGTGGAACCAGTTCAAGACAGATTTTGCACCCGGCACGCACGTGCGAATTCATCCGCTGTTGGACTGGACGGAGTTGAATATCTGGGAGTATATCGAGCGGGAGAACATCCCGATCATTGACCTGTATTTCGATCACGGCAACGGCAAGCGATACCGTTCGTTGGGGTGCATGCCGTGCACGTCGCCGGTGGACTCGACGGCAAAGAATGTCGCAGAGGTCATCGAGGAACTGCGCAGCGGCAAGTTTTCCAATATTGCAGAACGCTCCGGCAGGGAGCAGGACAAGGAAGACGGTGCAGGCCTGGAGACGCTGCGGCGCGATGGATATATGTAGGAATTGACTATTTACTATTGACGATTGACTATTGTGTTAGTCTGGTGGGCTTTTTTGATATGGCGAAGATGGGACAACATGTTAACGAGGCGATAGGCGGCGTCGGGCAGATGAATATTGTGGTGATCGGTCATGTCGATCACGGCAAGAGCACGGTGATCGGCAGGCTGTTGGCCGATACGGGTTCACTGCCGGAGGGCAGGCTCGAAGCGGTCAAGACCAATTGCGCTTATAACTCGCGGCCTTTCGAGTATGCCTTTCTGCTGGATGCTCTCAAGGACGAGCAGGCACAGGGCATTACCATCGATTCTGCGCGTTGTTTTTTCCGTTCGTCAAAGCGAGAGTATATCATCATCGACGCGCCGGGCCATATCGAGTTCCTCAAGAACATGATCTCCGGCGCCGCCCGCGCCGAAGCGGGTCTGCTTGTGATCGACGCCAAGGAAGGCGTTCGCGAGAATTCGCGGCGGCACGGGTATCTGCTCAGCATGTTGGGCATAAAGCAAGTCGCCGTCTGTGTCAACAAAATGGACCTTGTCGATTACAGCCAGGATATTTTCGAATCCATCCGCGCCGAGTACGCCGAATTTCTCGGCCGCGTGGACATTGAGCCGACAGAGTTCATTCCGGTAAGTGCAAGAGAAGGCGACAACATCATTACCAACTCGGATCGCATGGCGTGGTTTACGGGCTCTTCGGTGCTCGATGTTGTCGATGGCTTTGCCAAGGAGCCTTCCCGGGTGGACAAGCCGCTTCGTTTTGCGGTGCAGGCCATATACAAATTCACAGCGCAGGGCGACGACCGAAGAATCATTGCCGGGCGAATCGATACGGGCACGGTCAACGTGGGCGATGAAGTAGTGTTTTTGCCTTCTCAAAAGCGATCCAGGATCACAACCATTGAAGGGTTCAACCTGCCGACTCAGACGAAGGCCGTTGCGGGCCAGTCGACGGGTTTTGCGCTCGACGAGCAGGTATACCTCACGCCCGGTGAACTTATGTGCAGGGTCGACGAGCCGCAGGCAAAAGTGGGCACGCATCTGAAGGTCAATATCTTCTGGATGGGCAGGCAGCCGATGATCAAGCACAAGAGATACAAACTGAAATTGGGAAGCACGAGGATACCCGTGTGGCTGCGCGAGGTTGTCACTGTTCTGGACGCCTCGGATTTGACAACCGATTCCAACAAGCAGCAGATCGACAGGCACGATGTCGCCGAATGCGTGCTGGAGACATTAAAGCCGGTGGCGTTCGATCTGTCCCAGGATATCGCACAGACCGGACGATTCGTCATTATCGACAACTATGAAATCGCCGCCGGCGGCGTTGTTCTCGATACAGTCCACAGTGCAACGAACAGGACGCTGGAAGGCGTAAGGCAGCGCGAGAAGAACTGGGACAGAAGCGGTATAACGCCGGAGATGAGATCCGAGCGGTACAAGCAGCGTTCGACCCTGGTTTTGATCTGCGGACCCGTCGGCGCAGGCAAGCAGCGTCTGGCGAAGGCGCTGGAGGAGAACCTGTTCAAAAGCGGTCGGAGCGTGTATTATCTTGGGCTGGCAAACAGCCTGTTAGGCGCCGACATGAATGTCGACCAGGGCGGTGAGCGGGATGAATATCTGCGGCGATTAGGCGAAGTGTCGCACCTGTTCACCGATGCGGGCCTGATTCTGATTACCACTATCAGCGATCTTGACGAATACGAACTCGATATGGTCAAGACGCTGAATCGGCCCAACGACTGCCGCGTCATAAATGTCGGGGCCAGTCGCTTCACAGAGGCAAAGATCGATCTGCAGGTTGGCGATTTGTCCAACCAGGCGGCGGCGATCCAGAAGATTAAGGATATGCTCGTCCAGGAGAAATATCTTATTGAGTACTACTTGTAAGAAAACCGCAGAAAAGGTGTCTGACCCCTTTAATTCAAAGACAACGAAGGCGACAAAGTGGAATTTCTCTATTTCATGGGAGGCGGAATCGCCGATGAATGAACAGCAGATAGAACGATACAGCCGGCACATTATCCTCAATGAAATCGGCGGCACAGGACAGGAAAAGCTGCTCGCTTCGAAGGTGCTGATAGTCGGCGCCGGCGGCCTGGGCGCGCCGGCGGCATTGTACCTGGCCGCGGCAGGCATCGGAACGTTAGGGATTATCGACGACGACAAGGTGGATTTGACGAATCTGCAGCGACAGGTGATCCATTTCACGCCCGACGTCGGCGTACCGAAGACCGAATCTGCAAAAGCCAAAATCGAAGCGATGAATCCCGATGTAAACGTCAAGACCTATCCGATGCGTGCAACGGCCGCTAACATATCGGAAATCATAAGAGAGTACGATTTTGTCATCGACGGCACGGACAATTTCTCTTCCAAGTTTCTTATCAACGACGCCTGCTATTTCGAGAAAATTCCGTTCTCGCACGCGGGC
>JAGHBX010000210.1 GCA_021160785.1 Planctomycetota bacterium
ACACGATTTTCGAGGCGCACCAGGATGCGACGACTTGATCGATTCGAGAAGAAATTTGCCCGCGATCTTTTGAATCTTGCAGGTACTGATTCCTGTGTGATGGACATACCCTGCGGCAATGGACGTTTTTTTGACATTTTCTCGGCGGCGAGAGAACTGATCATGATTGATTATTCGACCAATATGCTTCAGGCCCTGGAAGAAAAATACGGTAAGGGCAATGGTATCAGGCTTATTCAGGCGGACATTTGCGAATTGCCTTTGCCCGACAATTCGGTCGACTTGTGTTTTTGCATGCGGCTGTTTCATCACATGAAGACCGATGCGATAAGGCTGGGGGCTCTTCGAGAGTTGAGCAGGGTTACGAAGAAGTATGTGGGGTTGAGTTTTTACAACAAGAACTGCCTGAGTTATTATTACCGCCGGACTCTGGGCAAGAAGATTCGGGGCAATTATGTTATGAGCAGGCATATTGTCGAACTTGCCCGTCAGGTGGGTCTTGAGTGCATCGAGAGGCGCCCGAGCTTGAATTTGTTTGAGAAACAGTGCCTTCTGATCTTTAAGAAAATGGACGACGGAGGCGGCTGAGAATATGTTTGGCCTGGAAAAGCGGAGAATAATCCGTCATGCATTGCGATTTACTTATCGAGATCGTCCCCGCTGCAGATGGCGGCTTTGTGATGACAGCCTGATCGGTATATCCCGGGTAATTAAGGAAACCGTGTGTAATCCCGGCGGGGATCCTGTCACGGATAATGTCGATATCATCAGGCGGGCTCCCCGCAAGGCGGTCTACAGAATTCGAGATGTCGACGGAGGAGGCAGTTATATATGCAAGGCTTTCTTCCTTGATCACTTGTCGCATCGCCTGAGGCATTACGCATATGGGCTGGACGAAGCATCTGGTTTTATTCGGGCCAAACAGATGGGTATTAAGACTCCCGCCGTTTGCGGATATGGTCAGGTATATACCAAACGGGGCATGGTGTGGCGCAACATGATAATTCTTGAAGATTTGTGCCACTGTTCGACTATCAGTGAGTTAATGGACAAGGCTTCGGACGGCAAGAGATTCGAGTTGTTTAAGAGGACTATTCCTGTTTTTATGAGTCTGTATTGCGCCAACTGCAACCATATTGATGTCAACTGCAATGCCATGATGCTTGATGCGGATGATTCAGATTCCGAGATATACCTGCTGGATTTCCAGCATGCCAGATTTCACAAGAGGGAAAGCCTTGAAATACTTATGTTTGAAGAGGGCTACTTTGCCAGGTCATGTCAGAAATGGTTGACGATGGAAATGATCTATGACTGGTTGAAGGAGATCATGCATCTGGTGGGAGTGGACGATGTGGATCGGCAGGCGATACTGAAGGAGCGATTTGACTACTATTTTCTGTCGAAGGGACTGTTTCCGACTCAGAGTACATTGTCACGTAAACAGAGAAAGTCCATCAGGTGATCGATACCGGAGCGATTGATTCTGTATAGAACGCATCCCAGAGGTGTCGGCTGAATCAGGGACGGTATGCGGCCAGTTTGCGGCGTTTTGCCATTTTTTCTGCCCGGGCAATGATCATTCGCTTCAGAAAAGTTTTTCTGTTCGGGCCTTCGTCGCTGAGATATGTGTCGATGAGGAGTTCTTTTGAATCTTCGTCAAAGTATTCATTGGCCATGCTGTAGTATAATCTGCCGAGGTCTCTGGCCTTTTGATACCGGCTCCTTACATTTTGTGACATATTCTCGAGGTCGATAAAACTCAACCTGTATCTGTCATGGTCCCGGGCGATGAAGATGTGATTGACGTAAAGATCGCGCATGCTGATGTTGAGTGAGTGTACTTTTCGAACGGTTTTTGCGATTTTGATTATGATATCGTTTTGCTGCCCGGATGATAGAGATTTCCATTTGTGGAATACGAATTTATCGAAGCCTTCCATGGCGAGTTGTTCGGTTACGACAAATGACTCGGTTTCGAATCCCAAGAGGGTCCTTTCTCCGTAGCAGACGGGATTGTAGGCCCCGATGCCGTTGGAGAGCAGGAGATTTGCATTGGACCATTCGAGCTTCCCGTGGGAGATCGGCCTTCCGTACTGCATCCAGGCGCGAAGCGTGTTCTTGCAGCCGGGATTATAAAAACGTTTGAGGAAGAAAGTTGTTTCGTTATTTTCCGGGCCGACTGTAAATATCTGCACATCGGATTTGCTTTTTCTGCTCCTGGTCTCATCGCCCTGGTGGCCTCTGTCGAATCGCTGGAAGAAATCGTTGTATGATTTCATGTTGCATTCTTTGAAGAATTCCCGCCACGTATCGGCAAAATGTATGGTCGTTTTTGTTTTCACTGGCATTTTCCATTTAAGCGTCGAAAATCATAATTATCTTTGTACGAGACCAGCAATCTCATCAACAGCGACTTGGCAGCGCCCCTATAATAAGATTCAATCATGTCTTTTTGGCGGCAATAGTCTGAAACGCTGAATTCACATATTCTTTCATCTGTCGTCTTCTTAGAAAGTAACTCCAAAACAGGCTGCCTCACGCCAGAGTATTGCGGAAAAACACATTTTGTCATTGTAACTAATGAAAGTTCATTGTAAAGTTATTTTGAATATCAAAGACAGATTACCAAAACGATACTATGAAGTTACTCATTTTGACAAATAATCCTGATCGTCCGAGCTTCAGGCAGCGAATAAGAGCCTATATTCCCGCCCTCGAAGCGGGGGGGATTGACTGTGAAGTGGGCGTATTCCCATCAGGGCTTCTGGCGCGCAGAAACTTTCTAAAACGTTCAGCGGATTTCGACGGCGTCCTTCTGCATAAAAAAGGCGTCAATCCTCTCGATGCCCACTGGCTATGTAAATACAGCAACAGGATCATCTATAATTATGACGATGCAGTCATGTATAGCGACAGGGAGCCCGATCGTAACAGTCGGACCCATCTGATACGTTTTCGTAGAAGTGTTAAGCTGGCGGATATGGTCATAGCCGGCAGTTCCTATCTTGCAGAACACGCCAAGGGCTTTAATTCAAATGTTATTGTTCTTCCGATCGGACTGAAAGTTTCGGATTATAAAATCCAAAACCGGCAAAAAAACGACCGGTTAACAAGGCTTGTCTGGGTTGGCAGCAAAAGCACTTTGGGCTATCTTGATGATATTCGCCCGGTGCTTGAGAGGGTCGGCGAATCGTGTAATAATGTAATTCTCCGGATTATTGCAGATGACTTCATTGATTTAGAGAATATGAAAGTTGAAAAATGCCCCTGGGAGAAAAACACACGAGGTATGAAACTGGCTTCTTGTGACATAGGCTTGGCGCCGCTTCCGGACAATCGCTTCACGAAAGGAAAGTGCAGCTTCAAAGTGCTGGAGTACTCTGCTGCCGGATTGCCCGTCGTTGCTTCACCGATTGGAACAAATACGGATTTTATTCGTGAAAACATCACCGGCTTTTTGGTTTCAGACATGGATGGCTGGTTTAACAGGATTAAACAACTTATTGAAGATAAATCCTTAAGGGAGCGGATGGGAAGAAACGGCGC
>JAGHBX010000209.1 GCA_021160785.1 Planctomycetota bacterium
AACCGAACAAGTTCTTGAGAAAATCGAAAAAGCCCATCCGTGCTCTCCTAATGAAAAAGCTGGGCACAGGGAAAACCCTGTGCCCGTTGTCTTGCCAGAAATGCGATTTCTGCTTCCAACTCTACAATGCATACGACTCAACCCGGCCGACGAATCATCGGCCCGTGCTCTGCATTTGAGCACCGCCAAGACAACGTCATAATCCTATGGGCATGGCGGCGGCGTGTCAAACGGTAAAATCGGATTTTATCGCATTCGGGCAGGGCGTAGAATAGGGAACTGTCCCCTATTTTGGGTGGCGTAAATAGGGGGCAGTTACCTGGTTTTGGGGGTGGATTTTCAGGATCGGGTGGCTGTCGGGACCTGCGCATAAACCGGATGCCCCGTTTTTTCTTCCAATCGGGTGAGTGTGCGGTAGAATAATGCCTGGGTTGCAAAGTGGTGCTATTTAGGGTTTTGGCTTATGAGCAACAGAGACAAGCGGGTTGCCGTTCTTTCTCCGGTGGCGTGGCGTACGCCGCCTCGGGCTTATGGCGCCTGGGAGACGGTGGCGAGCAATATCACCGAGGGGCTTGTCGGGCGCGGGTGGGATGTTACGCTGTTTGCGACGGGCGACTCGATTACCAGGGCGAAGCTGCATGCCGTGATACCGCGCGGTTATGAAGAGGATAAAGCCCAGGACCCGAAGGTCGTCGAGATCCGGCACATCGCAGAGATTATGGAGCATGCCTGCCGGTTCGATCTGATCCATAACAATTACGACTTTATGCCGTTGGCATTTTCGCGGCTGATCGACACGCCGATGCTGACGACGATTCACGGCTTCTCGTCAGATAAGATTCGGGCGGTCTATCACAAGTACAAACACGACAGCTACTACGTCTCCATCAGCGACTCCGACCGTGACGGCGAGTTGCCGTATCTTGCGACTGTTTACAACGGCATCGACCTGTCAAATCTGACGTTCCGCAAGCTGCCCGGCGGCAAGCTGGTCTTCTTAGGCAGAATCCATCCGGACAAGGGCACACATCTGGCGGTCGAAGTCGCCAAAAAAACCGGCATGCCGCTGGTCATCGCCGGTATCATCCAGGATGAGGCCTACTTCAACGAACTCGTAAAACCCCACATTGACGGCAAGTCGATTACATTCATAGGCCCGGTCGGCCCGCTCGAGCGCGACGCACTGTTCAAAGAGGCGTATGCGGTTTTGCATTTGAATCTTCTGCCCGAGCGGTTCGGCCTGGTCATGGCAGAAGCCAACGCCGCAGGCGTACCCGTAGTAGCAATGGACCGAGGCTCGTGCCGCGAAGTCATCGCCGACGGAAAAACGGGATACCTCGTAAACGATACGGACGAAGCCGCCGCCGCAGTCGCCAGGATCGACAAGATAAACCGCGCCGACTGCCGAAAACATGTCGAAGAAAACTTCTCCATCGACTGCATGGTTGGCGCATACGAAAAGGTCTACGCGGAAATCTTCGAAAAAGAGGCGGGGTAGTCTGTCAAAGAAACCCATAAAAGAAGAAAGGATCAAACAATGCTTCGAGCCCTGACGATCATCCTGGCAATTCTGACCACGACCCACTGCATGGCGAATCCTCCCGCACGGACTATGTTGGCGTTCCCCGGCGCCGAAGGTTACGGACGATTCGCCCAGGGCGGGCGCGGAGGAGACGTCTATCATGTGACCAATATAAACGATTCGGGCCCGGGCTCACTGCGCCAAGGCCTCGAGACATGCAGCGGGCCGCGTACGATCGTCTTCGACGTCAGCGGGACTATCAAGCTGGAAGACAAACTTACTCTATCCAGCAGCAACGTCACCATCGCCGGCCAGACTGCTCCGGGCGACGGCATTGCACTAAGGGATTATACATTTAATATCCGCGACTGCTCGGACGTTATCATTCGTTACATCCGCGTTCGCCTCGGTGACGAAAGCGGCAGCGAAGGCGATACGATCAATGTCTCACACGCCAGGGACACGATCTTTGATCATATAACATCCACGTGGGGCGTTGACGGTAACATGGACACCGAATACCTCTCGAACTTTACATTGCAGTGGTCGATCTATGGCGAAGCTCTGCATAACAGCAATCACCATAAGGGTGGTCATGCGATGCTGATGTCCTTTCGAAAGACCAGCGGCAATGTTTCTATACACCACAATCTCCTGTTCAGTAGCCGCAACCGGCATCCATCTCTCGGCGGAGGCTCGCCCGAACAATGTAACAAAGACGCCATCTTCGACTTTCGCAATAACGTCCTCTATAACTGGGCGGGATCCACCAACCTTGGCATAGGCCAATTCAATCTCATAAACAACTACTATCGTCCCGGACCGAGCACAAACACAGATGGTGACCATTATCCTGTCAGGCCCAAGGTCGAAATAGATGATGTAACTGTCGGCTATATGAGCGGCACGGTATTCGAGTGGAACAAAGAGTGGTCCAAAGATAACCACCTGGCCATGCAATGGGGCAAAAGAGACGGAGACGATAAAGACAGCAGCTACCCGGGCAATGTAACTAAAGAAAAATTCCTTCTGCCCTCAGAGCCTGTCGCAAAGGCCGACAGGCCGACCACGCACTCCGGCAAAGAAGCCTACAAACTGGTATTGGATAACGCCGGCGACTCCCTGTCGCGTGATGCCGCCGACAGGCGTGCCGTAAAGGGCATCCGCGACCGAACGCATCGCCTCATCGACAGCCAGAACGAAGTAGGCGGCTGGCCGAAACTCAAAAGCAAACCAGCCCCCAAAGACACCGACCGAGACGGTATGCCCGACACATGGGAAATGGCAAATAACCTCGACCCAAACAACCCCGACGACAGAAACCAAGACCCAAACAAAGACGGCTACACAAACCTCGAAGAATACCTAAACAGCCTCTGCCCCCGGTAAAGAGAATAGAGGTAACTATTTTGCAGCCGTTGGATGGATTGTTTTGTAACGGTCGATTAGATAGTCACGTGATTTGGCGAGGTTGGCTGCTATTTCGTCCGGTTCGGTGTGGCCGTGCATGAAGGGGTTTACGTAACCGCGGTAGTTGATGTCGGCGAGGGCTTGCAGCCACGGTGTCATGTCGGTTGGGCCGATGCCGGGTAGTTGTTTGGCGTCCGGGAACTTCTGCCATGCGTAGAAGAACATGAGTTGCTTGCCGCAGATGCGGATCGCTTCGGGAACCGATTCTTTGGCCGCCTGGATGTGATACGGTGCAAGGGCAATTCCTATTCGCGGCGATTTGTTCAGGTCGACGAACGCCTTGAACGAATCCAATTTGGTAAGCAGTGCGCCGCCGTGGTTTTCGATAGCGAGATAGCTGTTGTTCTTCTCGGCGAGGTCGGCGAGGGGTTTGAGCGATTCGAGGAATTGTTTCATCTTCGCTGTCAGTTCCTCGGGCTTGCATTTGCCCGCACTGCCGCGAACCGCCACGCCGCCGCCCGATTTGCCCAACAGGTCGGCATATCGCTCATAGCCGCCCTGGTACACTGAGAACGCGAATAGTTTCAACTTGTGCTTTTTCAGTAATTCCTTCAGGCCGTCCGGGCCGAGCCGTTTGGCGACATCGTCAAGATGCGGACAGCCCGTATGAGCCGACCAGATATCGATCGCCTCAAAACCGAGTTTGGCGATTCTTTCGCAGGCCTGCTCGATAGGCAGACCCATGAAATGAATCGACGAGGTCGACAGACGCATCCGCCATTTCTTGGGTTTCGCGACAGGATTACCCAAGGCAGACGGAGCCCCGGCAACGAGGCCAGCGCTACCCAGACCGGCGGCCTTAATAAACGCGCGACGATTCAGTGTGTCCAACATAAAAACCTCCTTCGTAATCCCCGCCTACTCTTTTTTGCCCGGCAGCAGACCTTTGAGGCCCTCGCTGACACGCTTCTGGATATCCTTGCCGCCTTCGATAAGTTCTTTGCCCACGTCCTTGCCGGCTTCGAGCACTTTCGTCCCGGTCTCCATTATCATTTCGCCCGACTTGCCCAGGACAGACTTCATCGGCCCGATTATGTCGTCCGGCAGCAGACCCGTGCCCTGTTTGGCGATGCCGAGAGCGATCGCCTTTAGTATCTTCGCTGTCAGGATAGCGGTCGTCATCTTGTTATCGGCGCCGAGATTGTTCATCTCGATGGGATCCAGTTTCAGCGGAATGCTGGCGGCCCTTCCGGGAAGCGGCAGCAGTTTGGCGGTGACGGCCATATTGGTGATGGTAAGCTTGTCGATATGCAGCTTCCTGGCGTCGGGATCGGCCTCGGCGGCGGCGTCCTCACTGGCGGGAAGGTTATTGAGAATATCCTGCAGATTGTTGCCGCGAATATCCTTCTGCTCGATAACGAGCGATATGCCGTCAAGATTCAGGTTCTTGATGGTAACCGTGTCGCTAAGCAGCGACTTCATATTCACATCGATTTGGCCCGACTCTAATTCCAGCAGATTCTCATATTCATAGCCGGGAGGGTTGGCGACCACAAGGCCCTTGAGCTTGAGTTTGCCGCCCAGGATCGAAAGAGAAACATCCTCGACTGCGACATTTACTTTAAGCGTACTGCTGCCAATCGTCTCAATGCCGTATTTCAAGGCACGACCGCCCGCCAGCTTCACCAGCAAGGCCGCGCCGACGACGACAATCAACAGGACAACAACAAGAACCACAACAATTCTCTTGATCTTCTTCATGACTCGATCCCACCGCAATCTACAATATACAATCTACAATCGACAATCAAGACTATTTCCCCAGTGCATCCAGCAGTTCCTTCTGCACGTCAAAACCAAGCTCTTTTGCGATCCGTGCGTGGTAGCGAGCCGAATCATAGTCCTTGAGCATATAGAAGCTGATCGCCGCGGCATTGTGGGCCGGGGCGTTTTGCCAGTCAAGCTCGATCGCCGCCAGGTATTCGGCGGCGGCGGCGTCATAATACTCCAGATTCGCATACGCCACGCCAAGATTGTAATGCAGCCCCGAATCATTAGGTTCCAGTTGTATTGCCCGGCGATACTGCTCGGCGGCATCCTCGTACGACTCCAACGTGACGTATGCATTGCCCAGATTCTGCAATGCAGCCGGAATGCCCGGATCGATCGTCAACAACTCACGATAGACATCGATCTCATTGTCGGTGCGGCCTAACCCGTTGTACGTAAGCGCCAACCCGAAGTATGCCCCCGTATTGGACGGATCCAGTTGGATTGCCCGGCCAAAATGACCAATGGCCGTATCGAACCTGTCGGTGTTGTAGTAGCAGTACGCCAGATTAGTATGCGCAGATGTCGACTGCGGCGCCAGTTGAGCGGCCCGCGTATACTGATGGATTGCGGCGTTGTAATCCTCCATCTTCTGGTAAACATCTCCGAGAAGCAGGAAACTGTCGCTGTCGTCATGCTTGAGACGAAGCGCATTTTTCAACTCGGCTATCGCCTTCTTCATCTGCCCGTTACGAAGGTACGTGCCGGCGAGATTTCTGTAGGCGTCCACAAAATCCGGCTGAAGCTCGATCGCTTTGCGGTACTGTGAAACTGCCTCGGCGAATTGGCCGATATACCCGTAGGCGTTCGCCAGGTTGTTGTGAGTCTTTGGGTCGCTGTCTGAAATTTTAAGCGCGGTCAGATAATGGGCAATCGCGTCGCGGGACCATCCCTTTTTCAGGTAGATGTTGCCGAGATTCGTATGAGCCTCCGCCAGCGCCGGATTAATGCGTACAGCCCGCTCAAGTTCGAGTTGGGCATTGTCGATGTCCCCGACGGAACTGTAGCTGTTGCCGAGGTTGTTGAAGAAGCAGCCCAACGTCTGTCGCTTCGTGAGATTCGCCATGTACAGGCTGTCGGTCCTTTTCGGGGCCTTGAATTTTTCGATATAATGACTGTCGGGCGCACTGCGGCCCATACTGGTTGTTTCGATATTGAAACGCTTTCTGCCGTCGTCGTACCGCACAAAGAAATGACCCGGCACGACCACGCCGTGAAGATCGAGCCCGATGCGCTCGGCAATCGCAAGGTACAGCACCGACAGGCTCAGACAGTATCCGCGCCGAGTGTCCAGGACGTTGTGCAGGAAGAGGTCTTCGGGATTGTCCGCGGTGGCGATGGACCTAAAGCCCTTTTCGTTGTAGAGGTAGTCATTGATTACCGCAACAGCCCGGTAGTCGACCTTGGCGATATGCTTCTTTTTGAGTTGCTTGAGTATGTCCTCGGCCATGTCGTCCAGTTTGCCGCGGTACCTGTGAACGCTCTTGGCGTTGCTCCACTTGCGCGAAAGCAGCAGGGCGGCCGTACCGATATCGATCTGGTCGTCTTTGAGCTTGAGAATCTTGTCAATTGTGAAAAAACGCAAACCATCCCTGCCGCTGTTTGCAAGCCGACCGCGCCCCATAACCTGCCCGCACAGCACCGCAATAACAACGACTGCTACAAGAATGTATAAGCACTTTTTCATTAAAACTCCACGCGCTTTGCGACCGCGCACCGTACCGCCGGCATCTTGCCGGCCCTTGTCATTCCCGCAAAAACGCCGAATCCAGAAATGACAACCAAAGATTGTCATCTCCTGTCGACACCAAACTTTCCAATAACATATTCAACGCTAACACCGTCAACCGCCAACTGCTTGACCGGATTCGTGTTTCCTTTAACGATTTCAATTGCCTTTTTCTTCACACCTAACTCCTTCGCGACAAAGACGATCAGGCAGTCGTTGGCCTTTCCCTTCTCCGCTGCCGCGGCAACCTTCACTTTCAGCATCCCGTCGAGCAGGCCGCGGACAGCCGTCCTGCTGCTGCCCGGAACCACCTTTACACGGAAAACTACCCTGCCGTCCGATTGTTTGACATCGAGTCCAGCCATGCTCTATACATTCTCGCGGATGTTCTTGCCCACGGCGAACTGCACATAGCGCTCGATCTGCGTCGCTAACTCGCTCAGGGACGGGAGTTGAAAATCCTCATAATGTCCCGGCACAAACTCGCCGTTCAGCGCCTTCTTGAAGATGCGAACACGCACAAGAGGCAGACTGTCTTTCGGCTGACTGTAATCGGTGCGCTTGTGCTGCGTCAACTCCACACGATACTCTTCACTTATGAACACAAGGCTCATGCCCGTATAGACCGCCATGGGAAAGTAGTCATACAAAAGCTTCAGAACGTCCATTTTCTGCTCCGACACCGTATGTTACTCCTTGACAAAACAACAATAACGCTTCTGAAAACTTGTCATTCCCGCGAAAGCGGGAATCCAGTTGTAGGGTGGGCTCTTAGCCCACCGCGAATAACTTTAGCAGCAACGCCCAATTAACGCAGGCTGCCGATCAAGTCCTTTACGTCGTGTACTCCGCTCTCTATGCAGTATTGGCTTATGCCCTCAACAAGGCGCCTCGCACAGGTCGGCTCGGCAAAAGTCGCCGTACCCACCGCCACCGCCGATGCGCCTGCAATCATAAACTCAATCGCATCCGAAGCCGTCCGTATCCCGCCGAGTCCTAACACCGCAACATCGTTTGCCCTGGCGACTTCCTCGTAGACCTTATTGACCAGGTAGACGGCTATCGGCTTTATCGCCGGGCCGCTCAGTCCGCCCGTCCGGTTGGCAAGCACAGGCCGCCGCGTGTGAATATCTACTACCATCGCAGTGAACGTGTTCACCAGGCTCAGGGCATCGGCGCCGCCGGCAACGGCGGCACGGGCAGTAACACTTATATCGGTTACAGCGGGCGTCAGTTTAACCACAAGAACCTTCGATCCTGCGACTTTCTTGACCGCCCGGGTAATCTCTTCGACCTGGACGGGGTCTGTCCCGAAGGCGATACCGCCTTTTTTGACGTTCGGGCAACTGATATTCAGCTCAAGGCCCGATATTACCGCCTCTCCGCCAAGA
>JAGHBX010000410.1 GCA_021160785.1 Planctomycetota bacterium
CCAACCTCTGGGATGAAAAGGCCGGATGGCGGCCAAGCGCAGCAGCAGGCGGTTCACCCGGCTGGGATGATACAGGCGATGTTCCTGCTATCGGCTCTGTTGTTATAAACGAGATACTCGCACATTCAGACGGATATCCCAACGACTGGATCGAACTGCACAACACAACAGGCGAACCGATCAACATCGGCAACTGGTATCTAAGCGATAGCGGATCGGACCTGACAAAGTACAAGATCCCCGACGGCACATCGATCGGCGGCGACGGCTATATTGTATTTACCCAGGATGACGATTTCGGCGCCGCATTTGCCCTGAGCGAAAACGGAGAGACCGTTTATCTTACCTCAGGCGACGGAACGCAGATCACCGGATACAGCGAGGAAGAGGATTTCGGTGCATCGGTTGCGGGCGTTTCGTTCGGAAGATACTACAAAGCCAGCACCGACAGCTATAACTTTGTCGCAATGAGCACGAACACGCCCGGCTACAATATCGATCCGTATGTCAACGCCTGCCCCAAAGTCGGCCCCATCGTCATTAACGAGATAATGTATCACCCGACCGATGACGATGGCAAAGCAGAATACATCGAGCTTCTCAACATCAGCGGCAGTTCTGAAAAACTTTATGACGACACTACAAATGAACCGTGGAAAATAACAGACGGCATCAAATATACTTTCCCGTCAGGGGCACCAACTACCATCGCCGCAGGAGATTACTTCCTGCTCATAAGGGATTTGGCTGCGTTTACCGCCGAATACGGCGCACCGGCTGCTGGCAAGTATGCCGTCTGGACTGATGGAAAACTAAATAACGACGGAGAAACAGTTGAAATATCAATGCCGGGCGATGTCGATGCACAGCTCGAAAGACAGTACATTCGCCTTGACCGTGTAAATTACAGCGATGGTTTACATCCTGAAGAGTTTAAGCTCGGTATTGATCCGTGGCCAACTGCTGCTAACGGCAACGGTAAATCGCTTAGCCGCATAACACCTTCCGATTACGGAAATGACGTCGCCAATTGGCAATCTTCAGGTACAACGCCGGGAACTGCAAACCCTTAGCTGTCATTGGCAGCCTTTGTGGCCGTGATAGTTGTATTTTGTTATTATGTCGATGGTTGTCGGGTAATAATCTTTCTCGGGCTGTATTTTGTCGAAGAGCAGGTTGAACAAAATATCTATTGGCAGTCTGCCCTGTGTCTCCGGATCCTGGAGAATAGTAGCGTCAATAATACCTTCCTCAAGAAACTCTTCTGTCATCGGTACGAAGTCATTGCAAACCATTTTCACAGATGACGATCTGCCTGATTCTTTCAGTGCTTTGCCTGCGCCTTTGTTGCCTGCGGCTACCACATATATGCCCGATATGTTCGGTCTGGATGCCAATATCTGCTTTGTTTTTTCGTAAGCGATCTTGTCGTCATCGAGATCTTCTTCGATGGCAACAATTTTGATGTCCGGAAAGTCGCTGTCTACTACTGAACAAAAACCTTTAAGGCGTTCTCTGTGCGCTGAGATTTGTTTCGAACCATGTAAGACAAATACTTCACCTTGCTCGCCCATATACTTGCAAAGAAGGTCCCCTGCAACTTGTCCACTTTGGTGCAGGTTTTGCCCCACAACACACAAACGTTCGGTGTCCGAAACATCCGAGTTGAATGTAACCACCTTAGCGTTCTTCTTGATGGCATAGGCTATGGCTTTCTTTGTAACGGGGCTGTCTACGCCTGCAATCGCAAGAGCATCTATTCCACTGTCTACGAGAGTTTTGATCTTTGAGGCTTCTTCCTGAGCATCAAAAGTCGAAAGGGGGTGTACAGAGAGCGAAAGACCAAAGTCTATTTTTTCGTCGGCAGCAGCAACAGCGGCAGCGGTCAATTTTTTGATAAAAGGACTCTTTGCGGGCAGAGTTATCATGCCGATTCTAATGGTACGGTTGTGCACCAGCGCTTTGCTGAGTCGGTTTGGTCTATAATTGTATTTAGCAGCCGCCGCAAGAATCTTCTTCTTCGTTTCAGGATTGATTTCCGACCTGTTATTGAGCGCCCTGTCAACCGTCCCTATTGAGACACCTGTCAATTTAGCTAATTCTGGAATTGTAACATTTTTCTTCATAATTGCGTTGCCTGAAAAAGTAATAACACATCTAACCTTGCAGAAGATAATTATATCATATTAACCTGGCTTGTCCATCTTTTGGGGTATCAAGGCTGCGTGGGTCTCCTTTGCAAACAACTCTGACAATTCTTCAAAAAAATGCTGTCGTTAAGGGACACAGCAGTTGAATGCCAGTTTATACTCCAGGCTACGCATAAAGGTTCGAATGATGAGACAAGCAGATTTGGTGGAATTGTACGGTCAGTTATCTATCATTGCAGTAATCGCGACACAGGGAAGTATCCATGTAGGCTATGTCCTGTATCGCAGAAATTTTTTTTTGAAAATCTTAAACTCTTCTTGCATCGTAATTGCCGATATGCTATCGTGTACGTAAACGATAATGGTAAACTGCAATAAACGGTGAGGTATGGTGATGATACTTGACGCCACAAAACCCAATCGGCTCCGAGAAGTCGACATGAAAGGTCTCCCGTCTATAGCTTTTCAGGGCAACCTTTTCCTTATTCATGTGTGTTTTATTGGCGCTTGAAATTGTATTTGTTAGGTAGAGTTGTTCTTTACCTGTTAAGAAATTATGTTTTTTGGAAAAGGAGAGTATTATGAGAAAGGCAATGTTTACTATGGTGTTGGCAGGCTTGTTGCTTGTCGGCGGTGCTGTTGCCGAAACGGTTCACTTTGGCACCGTGTCTGATCTGTCGGACCCCAACGTTGTTGACATGTCGGGCAACGTCGTTTATGCCATTGATATTGGTGGTGACGGAGGCTCGCTTGACGGCGTTACGTTTGACCCCGATGACGCAGCCAACAACCCGAAGACTGCTGCAAACAACGATTTGAATGTCGGTTCCGCCGAATCCGTCTACACTACCGGTTTTTACCCAAACCTTAATGGGCCCGGTGGCTGGGGAACAAGTTTTTCATCAAACCCCGATCTCAATGACATCATGAGCTTTGGACGTAATGACAGTGGAGAACGACGTTGTCTGCAGTTCAACGTGATTTCCGACCACGAGTATGTTATCCAGATCCTTTATAAGTCGGCTGGTACAGAGCAGCGTGAATGGGATCTTTCTGTCGGTTTTGGCACGCCTGCCGACAAGGTAGATAATACTGCATTTGCTGCATGGGCCTTGGCTAACTTTGCAGGTGACAACCTTAATGAAGCTTCACCGAAAGTCTGGACCACTATGCTTACGGCAACCAGTGACTGGCTCTGGATCAATGCCGGTAAAGCCCATTATCTTGGCGATACAACTACTGTTGATCCAAATCCTATTCTCAATGCGATTGTCATCACCGACACTGCGGTGATCACCGATCCTCTTCCGGTGGTTAATGCCGGTCCTAATGATTCTGTCGAGTTGACGGGTGCTACAGCAGACTATGTACTTCAGGGTTCCGCGTCCGATCCGGAATCACAACCACTGACGATTGGCTGGACGGCAACTGGTCCTTCCACCGTCTCTTTTGATGATCCTGCAAGCCCGACGGCTGTCGCTACATTTGATACGCCGGGCGACTATACGCTGAAGTTGACTGCCGATGATGGTGTCAATGACCCGGTGTTCGATAATGTGCTTATCACCGTTGCTTTGCCGCCGGTCGTAAATGTGATGAACGGCGCTGTTGCAATTGTTACAAACAACATTGATTACGTTGTAGACCCCAACAGCGACCCGAATAACGTTGTTGCTCTTAACTGCGGTCAGGGCTACTTCACCGGTGCTGTTCCGTCAGACGCCTGGGCAACAGGTATATGGGGTGATAATGTCTCTATTAATGCCGAACTGTTAGTAAACGGGATCACATTTATCGCAGATATGGCCAATACGAATTATGACAGCACTCGCGCTGTTGCTTTTGCAGCCAAGGGCCCGATTTGCGGTGCTAACGGTGGTAACTGGTGGTGGAATGCCGGTACAGATGACGGTTTGAACCCCGTTCTCAGCGGTGTCGATGCTCATGTGACCGGAAATGATAGTTGTGGTAGTCAAGCCGTAAGTCCTTATGAGGGCGATCACAACCATGCCGGAATCTTATTGACCGGTACAGATCCTGCTTCCGTCCAGAATTTCGGCAGGATTCTTTCGAAAGCCGGCGTACAAAATACCGGCAATTATAACGCAGGTGCAGGCATGGCAGATCGTGATGACACGTATGATTTTAATGTTATGCCGGGTTGGCTCTACAATGTAAAGGTCATCCCGTACAAGAACAACGGCGAGCAGTCTCATACCCGTGTCCTGGTTGACGGCGTGCTGGTCCTTGACGATTTCCAGGTGCTTGATGACATTGACAATAAGAGTGAGTTCGCTGTGATTTCCAAGGATGTCATTACTTCCCTGGATCAGTCGGTTCTGCGGGTCGTAGTTGGAACAGCTACTACTCCGTGGCCCGGAGAAGGCGGCCAGAATGTTCAGGACGTAAGCGCCATAATCGTCCAGGCTATCGAAGAAGTTGACAATATGCCGCCCATACCTGATGCCGGTCCGGATGCTCCCGCCTGGTTTGTTGATGGTACAGCCGCTCTTCAGCTTCAAGGCTCTGCTGAGGATCCGGATCAGGACTCACTTGGTTACCTCTGGACAGCTACAGGTCCCGGTACTGTTACGTTTATTGACGATGAGGATCCTTTGACAACCGCCAACTTCAGTGATTCCGGGGTATACACCCTGACTCTTACGGTCAGCGACCCCTATTACAACGTACCTGATGATGTCGTTATTACAGTTTATGACGATGGTTGCGCAGCAGCCAAGGGGCAAGGAATTCCTCAGGATGATGGCGACATCAATAAGGACTGCGTGACGGATATTGTTGACTTGGCTATATTGGCTGGCGACTGGCTGCAGAGTACATCGTTGTAATGTTTCAAGTCTGCTTTTGAGATGAGGTCTGCAGCCGTCTCATATAGCAGACGAATACAGAAGCTTTCGTTATATTTTCTCGGAGGTCGGGCGAACATGTTCGACCTTCGAGTTGCTTCTGTTCCTAAAGATTGCCTGCGTCAGTATGGACTGGCCGGCGAGATGTCCACAATGAGAGCGACAAGCTTTATCCAACAGCTTCGAGTATTTCGGCCGTGACGAGACATAGCTGTAGCCCAACCGATGGAGCAGATTGTAAGTGGAATGCAGGTGTAGGTTACCCTGTTTGTTGGATGCCCTGAGTAGTTTAACAACACCGTTAGATACCGATTCTCAGCCGCCAGCCACTGTGCGGGATCGCCGGATTTTTTTTAAAAAAGAATTGACAGCATTTCAAGAATACGCTATCGTTAACGTACACGGCGCAAGGCTTTGGATTTATTAGCCAGATCCGGAAAGGCTTGTATTATGGGAAAAAAGGCGTTTACACTAATAGAATTGCTGGTTGTAATTGCCATAGTGGCAACTTTGCTGGCGATACTGACACCCGCTCTGAATTCCGCCAAAAAGTCGGCACAGGCAGTTGTTTGCCTTAGTAATCTCCGGCAGATCGGATTGGCTGCCGATTTGTACTCAAAGGATAACGATTCTTTTATTCCCCGTGGAAATGGAGTGTACAGAAGAGACGATGTCTGGTTTATTCATTTTCTGCCTTATGTCGGCCATAACTCGGATGTTACTGATTACAGAGACGTCAGGATTTATAAGTGCAAGAGCTTTCCGCGTTCCGGGGTCGGCGTCGGCGATATTTCTAATTCCAGGCAGACTGTCGGCTATGTAATCAATGCCTGGACTTTCCAAAGTTCCTACGACATGGTCGGAACAGAAGTTCGCGTCCCCACCAAAATCGATACCTTCAAATCACGTTCTTCCACCATATACCTTGCCGACAACGAGGATGGCCCATGGCGCCCTGTCGTCGAGAGCTTGGACAGCCTTGAAATAGGCCAGTGCGATGTCTTCAACCCGGGGCATATAGCGTCATCGAAGGTAGAATTCGGCACTAATGGCCGCCGCGTTGCACATGCTCGTCATCGTGACGGTTGCAACGTGCTTTATCTGGACTGGCATGCGGAACGCATGAAGGCGGAGAATATGACTGTGAACATGTGGAAAGACAGATAGCCCTTAGAGAAAGGCGCTGTTTTAAGATCATTGAATTTGGTTTTGCAGTAAATCTTTTGTGCGATGTTAAAAACTAACTGATACACCGGAAGAGAATGCAAGGGTGTGAACCTGATGAGGATATTTAATATATTGCGTATTTGCCCGCCCTTTGGGCTGTTTAAGCACTCCTTTGCAAAGGTTGAAGATGCTGCTTTTCTGAACAAAGACGTTGTTTCCGGGTCGTGCCCGGTAATTTTTTAAGGGTGTCGGATGTGGCATCAATGGCGGCTTAGGTGGCAGCCATGGTATGCAGATCGATTCATAGAAAGGTATTGCAATGCGAAGAAACTTGTACAAAATTACTCATAATCAAAATCTCCATGTAGGGGTTAATAAGATTAACTGTTTACGCCAGCGTCATGATACCGCATCACGGCGCCAATCCCTACATGGTTTCACGCTGATAGAGTTGCTTGTTGTCATCGCGGTGATAGCACTTCTTCTGGCCGTCCTTTTACCGGCGCTGAAGGAAGCCAAGAAGCGGGCGATGGGGCTCTATTGCCTCGTAAATCTGAGGGGACTTTCGGTGGCGTGGACACTGTACGCCAATGAAAACAACGGCAAGCTAGTCAGCGGCGAGGTGTGGTGCGACTACGACAAGGTGCTTCCCTTTGACTGGGTGCATCCAGTCGTCAGCGCAGGTGATTCTGAATATACCTACGGCATGTCGGAGAAAGAGCGTGAACTGGCCGGTATCAGAAAGGGGGCGCTGTTTCCATACACTGAAACCGAAAAGCTTTACAACTGCCCGGGCGACAGAACGTGGACAACTGTAACGGGTATGCTTGGTGCAGGTCAGAGCCCTTATCGTAGTTATGCCGTTTCCTGGCCGATGAACGCTCAATGGGGCGGCATCGATCCAAAATACAAATACACAAAAATGGACGAAATAATCTCACCTGCCAACAGACTGGTTTTTCTGGAGGAAGAAGAAGCCGGCGGCGCCAACTGGGGTTCATGGATTCTGTCTATGGGTTTCGAGTGGTGGGACCCGATAGCAATCTGGCATGCCAAATCCTCGACGAATCTCGGCTTTGCCGACGGCCACTCCGAAAAACACCACTGGGTTGACAAGAGCACACTGTATATGGCAGAGCATCAGATTCAAGGAGTAGAACCACCCTTCGGCGAAGGAGAAGACCTGCGGTATATGCGACGAATACATCACCACGCATTCAACAAGTAGTCAAAGAAACATCTGGGATTAAGATCGACAGGAATATGGAATGGTAACTTTTTCAAGAGTGTCGGATGTGGCATCGATACTGGCATCGGTGGCAGTTGTGGTATGCAGATCAATTCATAGAAAGGTATTGCAATGCGAAGAAACTTGTACAAAATTCCTTGCCGACAATGAGGATGGCCCATGGCGCCATGTCGTAGAGAACTTGGACAGCCTTGAAATAGGCCAGTGCGACGTCTTCAATCCGGGGCATATAGCGTCATCGAAAATAGAATACGGCACTAATGGCCACCGCGTTGCACATGCTCGTCATCGTGACGGTTGCAACGTGCTTTTTCTGGACTGGCATTCGGAACGCATGGGTTTCACGCTAATTGAGTTGCTCGTGGTGATTGGGATTATAGCTATTCTGCTCAGCATCCTTGTGCCATCTTTAAATAGTGTCAAAAGAAAAGCTCGCCTGATCTTATGTATGGCGAATACCAAGGAAATAGGCAGGATAGTACAATTATACCGCGTCGACAACGACGATTTAGTGCCCCCGGTAGCGAATCGAGATGCGGCTGACGGTGCGTACACGGGCGAACCGGCTGGTTATGCTTATCTTTCGATTGCATTGAGGGATTATAACGAGTTGCGAGGATTAGACGAAGAATATGTTACCCAATCTTATGGTCCGATTGTCGGTGCTTCGAAATACCAATATTTTTGTGACAATTTGCTGCCGAAATTCTATTCCTGCCCGTTTGTCAGGAACAAGAAGGTCGCCCCTCCGGTCCAGGTTGAGGATGTTGTTATCGACGGTTCTGCGGTTAAGGCCTTCAAGATAGTGGGACGCGGCGGAAGCTATGCTACATGGCGTTGGGGGGCTTATCGCAACGGAAATATCCGAAGCAACGTCGGTATCAATTATAATTACGGGACACCCAAATGGGGTGCGGTGCCGTGGGTTAAGACAGCAAAGGTGGGTTGTGATTATTATACTGCCCAAAGAAATCAGACAAAATGGGATTCCTCCGAATACCGTGAGTTTGGAATCGGGGCTCCTTTTGATATGTCAATATTGTACTGTGAACAAGGAGAGAACAATAACTGGGCAGGTCGGTCCGGTCCTGACTGGGGGATTTTTAATCCCGGCAGCCATGCCAGGGGGAAAGTAGGTGGAACAACCGTTTTGATGTGTGATGGGCACACCGAGTGGGTTGAAGGGCTTAGGGTGGGCTGGCCGTAGAGATATTCCAAGGCTGGTGAAAACCCATTGATAACAGAAGACACGAATAACGAGGGTAGTAATTGACAAGGCTTTAACACTCCGAAATCATCTCTACGAATCTCATAGGAAAACCAGTTCAAAGCGGCGAGTTTCCCTGTCAATCCACCTCATTGTGTGCGCATTGTCAGTAATAGCCGGATTTTTGGTGCAGACCGAAAAATATAAATATGGGCCTTACCTTTTTTAACATGGCCTTGACCACCAAGTCCCGCAGCGAGCAATACATCTTGTACAAAAAGGCCGGGGTAAAATTCACAAATGCCAGAATACACAAGGATCAGCTTCAACTACCGCAAGGAAGTATCCGATTACTCCAACTTAGTTGAACTGCTATTTCCTGGAAATCGAAACCAGCAATATGCAGCGGCATGCATTCTTTTTGAACTCAAATGGTCCGATGGATTGGTTTCAAATCTTTGCTATATTGAAAATAAATACGATATATCCCGCAGAATCTTGCAGATGGTGAAAAGCGCCGAATAGGGGGCCAGTGAAAGCGCCCAAATGGGGGCCACCTAAGTCATAATAATAGCGTCTTGTAGGACGCTGTCAACAAGATACACCGGCCCCACCCTTAAGGGTGGGGCCGGTGTATCTTGTTGACAGCGTCCTACAAGACGCTATTATTATGACTTAGGTGGCCCCCATTTGGGCGCTTTCACTGGCCCCCTATTCGGCGCTTTTCACCATCTGCAAGATTCTGCGGGATATATCGTATTTATTTTCAATATAGCAAAGATTTGAAACCAATCCATCGGACCATTTGAGTTCAAAAAGAATGCATGCCGCTGCATATTGCTGGTTTCGATTTCCAGGAAATAGCAGTTCAACTAAGTTGGAGTAATCGGATACTTCCTTGCGGTAGTTGAAGCTGATCCTTGTGTATTCTGGCATTTGTGAATTTTACCCCGGCCTTTTTGTACAAGATGTATTGCTCGCTGCGGGACTTGGTGGTCAAGGCCATGTTAAAAAAGGTAAGGCCCATATTTATATTTTTCGGTCTGCACCAAAAATCCGGCTATTACTGACAATGCGCACACAATGAGGTGGATTGACAGGGAAACTCGCCGCTTTGAACTGGTTTTCCTATGAGATTCGTAGAGATGATTTCGGAGTGTTAAAGCCTTGTCAATTACTACCCTCGTTATTCGTGTCTTCTGTTATCAATGGGTTTTCACCAGCCTTGGAATATCTCTACGGCCAGCCCACCCTAAGCCCTTCAACCCACTCGGTGTGCCCATCACACATCAAAACGGTTGTTCCACCTACTTTCCCCCTGGCATGGCTGCCGGGATTAAAAATCCCCCAGTCAGGACCGGACCGACCTGCCCAGTTATTGTTCTCTCCTTGTTCACAGTACAATATTGACATATCAAAAGGAGCCCCGATTCCAAACTCACGGTATTCGGAGGAATCCCATTTTGTCTGATTTCTTTGGGCAGTATAATAATCACAACCCACCTTTGCTGTCTTAACCCACGGCACCGCACCCCATTTGGGTGTCCCGTAATTATAATTGATACCGACGTTGCTTCGGATATTTCCGTTGCGATAAGCCCCCCAACGCCATGTAGCATAGCTTCCGCCGCGTCCCACTATCTTGAAGGCCTTAACCGCAGAACCGTCGATAACAACATCCTCAACCTGGACCGGAGGGGCGACCTTCTTGTTCCTGACAAACGGGCAGGAATAGAATTTCGGCAGCAAATTGTCACAAAAATATTGGTATTTCGAAGCACCGACAATCGGACCATAAGATTGGGTAACATATTCTTCGTCTAATCCTCGCAACTCGTTATAATCCCTCAATGCAATCGAAAGATAAGCATAACCAGCCGGTTCGCCCGTGTACGCACCGTCAGCCGCATCTCGATTCGCTACCGGGGGCACTAAATCGTCGTTGTCGACGCGGTATAATTGTACTATCCTGCCTATTTCCTTGGTATTCGCCATACATAAGATCAGGCGAGCTTTTCTTTTGACACTATTTAAAGATGGCACAAGGATGCTGAGCAGAATAGCTATAATCCCAATCACCACGAGCAACTCAATTAGCGTGAAACCCATGCGTTCCGAATGCCAGTCCAGAAAAAGCACGTTGCAACCGTCACGATGACGAGCATGTGCAACGCGGTGGCCATTAGTGCCGTATTCTATTTTCGATGACGCTATATGCCCCGGATTGAAGACGTCGCACTGGCCTATTTCAAGGCTGTCCAAGTTCTCTACGACATGGCGCCATGGGCCATCCTCATTGTCGGCAAGGAATTTTGTACAAGTTTCTTCGCATTGCAATACCTTTCTATGAATTGATCTGCATACCACAACTGCCACCGATGCCAGTATCGATGCCACATCCGACACTCTTGAAAAAGTTACCATTCCATATTCCTGTCGATCTTAATCCCAGATGTTTCTTTGACTACTTGTTGAATGCGTGGTGATGTATTCGTCGCATATACCGCAGGTCTTCTCCTTCGCCGAAGGGTGGTTCTACTCCTTGAATCTGATGCTCTGCCATATACAGTGTGCTCTTGTCAACCCAGTGGTGTTTTTCGGAGTGGCCGTCGGCAAAGCCGAGATTCGTCGAGGATTTGGCATGCCAGATTGCTATCGGGTCCCACCACTCGAAACCCATAGACAGAATCCATGAACCCCAGTTGGCGCCGCCGGCTTCTTCTTCCTCCAGAAAAACCAGTCTGTTGGCAGGTGAGATTATTTCGTCCATTTTTGTGTATTTGTATTTTGGATCGATGCCGCCCCATTGAGCGTTCATCGGCCAGGAAACGGCATAACTACGATAAGGGCTCTGACCTGCACCAAGCATACCCGTTACAGTTGTCCACGTTCTGTCGCCCGGGCAGTTGTAAAGCTTTTCGGTTTCAGTGTATGGAAACAGCGCCCCCTTTCTGATACCGGCCAGTTCACGCTCTTTCTCCGACATGCCGTAGGTATATTCAGAATCACCTGCGCTGACGACTGGATGCACCCAGTCAAAGGGAAGCACCTTGTCGTAGTCGCACCACACCTCGCCGCTGACTAGCTTGCCGTTGTTTTCATTGGCGTACAGTGTCCACGCCACCGAAAGTCCCCTCAGATTTACGAGGCAATAGAGCCCCATCGCCCGCTTCTTGGCTTCCTTCAGCGCCGGTAAAAGGACGGCCAGAAGAAGTGCTATCACCGCGATGACAACAAGCAACTCTATCAGCGTGAAACCATGTAGGGATTGGCGCCGTGATGCGGTATCATGACGCTGGCGTAAACAGTTAATCTTATTAACCCCTACATGGAGATTTTGATTATGAGTAATTTTGTACAAGTTTCTTCGCATTGCAATACCTTTCTATGAATCGATCTGCATACCATGGCTGCCACCTAAGCCGCCATTGATGCCACATCCGACACCCTTAAAAAATTACCGGGCACGACCCGGAAACAACGTCTTTGTTCAGAAAAGCAGCATCTTCAACCTTTGCAAAGGAGTGCTTAAACAGCCCAAAGGGCGGGCAAATACGCAATATATTAAATATCCTCATCAGGTTCACACCCTTGCATTCTCTTCCGGTGTATCAGTTAGTTTTTAACATCGCACAAAAGATTTACTGCAAAACCAAATTCAATGATCTTAAAACAGCGCCTTTCTCTAAGGGCTATCTGTCTTTCCACATGTTCACAGTCATATTCTCCGCCTTCATGCGTTCCGCATGCCAGTCCAGATAAAGCACGTTGCAACCGTCACGATGACGAGCATGTGCAACGCGGCGGCCATTAGTGCCGAATTCTACCTTCGATGACGCTATATGCCCCGGGTTGAAGACATCGCACTGGCCTATTTCAAGGCTGTCCAAGCTCTCGACGACAGGGCGCCATGGGCCATCCTCGTTGTCGGCAAGGTATATGGTGGAAGAACGTGATTTGAAGGTATCGATTTTGGTGGGGACGCGAACTTCTGTTCCGACCATGTCGTAGGAACTTTGGAAAGTCCAGGCATTGATTACATAGCCGACAGTCTGCCTGGAATTAGAAATATCGCCGACGCCGACCCCGGAACGCGGAAAGCTCTTGCACTTATAAATCCTGACGTCTCTGTAATCAGTAACATCCGAGTTATGGCCGACATAAGGCAGAAAATGAATAAACCAGACATCGTCTCTTCTGTACACTCCATTTCCACGGGGAATAAAAGAATCGTTATCCTTTGAGTACAAATCGGCAGCCAATCCGATCTGCCGGAGATTACTAAGGCAAACAACTGCCTGTGCCGACTTTTTGGCGGAATTCAGAGCGGGTGTCAGTATCGCCAGCAAAGTTGCCACTATGGCAATTACAACCAGCAATTCTATTAGTGTAAACGCCTTTTTTCCCATAATACAAGCCTTTCCGGATCTGGCTAATAAATCCAAAGCCTTGCGCCGTGTACGTTAACGATAGCGTATTCTTGAAATGCTGTCAATTCTTTTTTAAAAAAAATCCGGCGATCCCGCACAGTGGCTGGCGGCTGAGAATCGGTATCTAACGGTGTTGTTAAACTACTCAGGGCATCCAACAAACAGGGTAACCTACACCTGCATTCCACTTACAATCTGCTCCATCGGTTGGGCTACAGCTATGTCTCGTCACGGCCGAAATACTCGAAGCTGTTGGATAAAGCTTGTCGCTCTCATTGTGGACATCTCGCCGGCCAGTCCATACTGACGCAGGCAATCTTTAGGAACAGAAGCAACTCGAAGGTCGAACATGTTCGCCCGACCTCCGAGAAAATATAACGAAAGCTTCTGTATTCGTCTGCTATATGAGACGGCTGCAGACCTCATCTCAAAAGCAGACTTGAAACATTACAACGATGTACTCTGCAGCCAGTCGCCAGCCAATATAGCCAAGTCAACAATATCCGTCACGCAGTCCTTATTGATGTCGCCATCATCCTGAGGAATTCCTTGCCCCTTGGCTGCTGCGCAACCATCGTCATAAACTGTAATAACGACATCATCAGGTACGTTGTAATAGGGGTCGCTGACCGTAAGAGTCAGGGTGTATACCCCGGAATCACTGAAGTTGGCGGTTGTCAAAGGATCCTCATCGTCAATAAACGTAACAGTACCGGGACCTGTAGCTGTCCAGAGGTAACCAAGTGAGTCCTGATCCGGATCCTCAGCAGAGCCTTGAAGCTGAAGAGCGGCTGTACCATCAACAAACCAGGCGGGAGCATCCGGACCGGCATCAGGTATGGGCGGCATATTGTCAACTTCTTCGATAGCCTGGACGATTATGGCGCTTACGTCCTGAACATTCTGGCCGCCTTCTCCGGGCCACGGAGTAGTAGCTGTTCCAACTACGACCCGCAGAACCGACTGATCCAGGGAAGTAATGACATCCTTGGAAATCACAGCGAACTCACTCTTATTGTCAATGTCATCAAGCACCTGGAAATCGTCAAGGACCAGCACGCCGTCAACCAGGACACGGGTATGAGACTGCTCGCCGTTGTTCTTGTACGGGATGACCTTTACATTGTAGAGCCAACCCGGCATAACATTAAAATCATACGTGTCATCACGATCTGCCATGCCTGCACCTGCGTTATAATTGCCGGTATTTTGTACGCCGGCTTTCGAAAGAATCCTGCCGAAATTCTGGACGGAAGCAGGATCTGTACCGGTCAATAAGATTCCGGCATGGTTGTGATCGCCCTCATAAGGACTTACGGCTTGACTACCACAACTATCATTTCCGGTCACATGAGCATCGACACCGCTGAGAACGGGGTTCAAACCGTCATCTGTACCGGCATTCCACCACCAGTTACCACCGTTAGCACCGCAAATCGGGCCCTTGGCTGCAAAAGCAACAGCGCGAGTGCTGTCATAATTCGTATTGGCCATATCTGCGATAAATGTGATCCCGTTTACTAACAGTTCGGCATTAATAGAGACATTATCACCCCATATACCTGTTGCCCAGGCGTCTGACGGAACAGCACCGGTGAAGTAGCCCTGACCGCAGTTAAGAGCAACAACGTTATTCGGGTCGCTGTTGGGGTCTACAACGTAATCAATGTTGTTTGTAACAATTGCAACAGCGCCGTTCATCACATTTACGACCGGCGGCAAAGCAACGGTGATAAGCACATTATCGAACACCGGGTCATTGACACCATCATCGGCAGTCAACTTCAGCGTATAGTCGCCCGGCGTATCAAATGTAGCGACAGCCGTCGGGCTTGCAGGATCATCAAAAGAGACGGTGGAAGGACCAGTTGCCGTCCAGCCAATCGTCAGTGGTTGTGATTCCGGATCGGACGCGGAACCCTGAAGTACATAGTCTGCTGTAGCACCCGTCAACTCGACAGAATCATTAGGACCGGCATTAACCACCGGAAGAGGATCGGTGATCACCGCAGTGTCGGTGATGACAATCGCATTGAGAATAGGATTTGGATCAACAGTAGTTGTATCGCCAAGATAATGGGCTTTACCGGCATTGATCCAGAGCCAGTCACTGGTTGCCGTAAGCATAGTGGTCCAGACTTTCGGTGAAGCTTCATTAAGGTTGTCACCTGCAAAGTTAGCCAAGGCCCATGCAGCAAATGCAGTATTATCTACCTTGTCGGCAGGCGTGCCAAAACCGACAGAAAGATCCCATTCACGCTGCTCTGTACCAGCCGACTTATAAAGGATCTGGATAACATACTCGTGGTCGGAAATCACGTTGAACTGCAGACAACGTCGTTCTCCACTGTCATTACGTCCAAAGCTCATGATGTCATTGAGATCGGGGTTTGATGAAAAACTTGTTCCCCAGCCACCGGGCCCATTAAGGTTTGGGTAAAAACCGGTAGTGTAGACGGATTCGGCGGAACCGACATTCAAATCGTTGTTTGCAGCAGTCTTCGGGTTGTTGGCTGCGTCATCGGGGTCAAACGTAACGCCGTCAAGCGAGCCTCCGTCACCACCAATATCAATGGCATAAACGACGTTGCCCGACATGTCAACAACGTTGGGGTCCGACAGATCAGACACGGTGCCAAAGTGAACCGTTTCGGCAACAGCACCGCCGACAAGCAACAAGCCTGCCAACACCATAGTAAACATTGCCTTTCTCATAATACTCTCCTTTTCCAAAAAACATAATTTCTTAACAGGTAAAGAACAACTCTACCTAACAAATACAATTTCAAGCGCCAATAAAACACACATGAATAAGGAAAAGGTTGCCCTGAAAAGCTATAGACGGGAGACCTTTCATGTCGACTTCTCGGAGCCGATTGGGTTTTGTGGCGTCAAGTATCATCACCATACCTCACCGTTTATTGCAGTTTACCATTATCGTTTACGTACACGATAGCATATCGGCAATTACGATGCAAGAAGAGTTTAAGATTTTCAAAAAAAAATTTCTGCGATACAGGACATAGCCTACATGGATACTTCCCTGTGTCGCGATTACTGCAATGATAGATAACTGACCGTACAATTCCACCAAATCTGCTTGTCTCATCATTCGAACCTTTATGCGTAGCCTGGAGTATAAACTGGCATTCAACTGCTGTGTCCCTTAACGACAGCATTTTTTTGAAGAATTGTCAGAGTTGTTTGCAAAGGAGACCCACGCAGCCTTGATACCCCAAAAGATGGACAAGCCAGGTTAATATGATATAATTATCTTCTGCAAGGTTAGATGTGTTATTACTTTTTCAGGCAACGCAATTATGAAGAAAAATGTTACAATTCCAGAATTAGCTAAATTGACAGGTGTCTCAATAGGGACGGTTGACAGGGCGCTCAATAACAGGTCGGAAATCAATCCTGAAACGAAGAAGAAGATTCTTGCGGCGGCTGCTAAATACAATTATAGACCAAACCGACTCAGCAAAGCGCTGGTGCACAACCGTACCATTAGAATCGGCATGATAACTCTGCCCGCAAAGAGTCCTTTTATCAAAAAATTGACCGCTGCCGCTGTTGCTGCTGCCGACGAAAAAATAGACTTTGGTCTTTCGCTCTCTGTACACCCCCTTTCGACTTTTGATGCTCAGGAAGAAGCCTCAAAGATCAAAACTCTCGTAGACAGTGGAATAGATGCTCTTGCGATTGCAGGCGTAGACAGCCCCGTTACAAAGAAAGCCATAGCCTATGCCATCAAGAAGAACGCTAAGGTGGTTACATTCAACTCGGATGTTTCGGACACCGAACGTTTGTGTGTTGTGGGGCAAAACCTGCACCAAAGTGGACAAGTTGCAGGGGACCTTCTTTGCAAGTATATGGGCGAGCAAGGTGAAGTATTTGTCTTACATGGTTCGAAACAAATCTCAGCGCACAGAGAACGCCTTAAAGGTTTTTGTTCAGTAGTAGACAGCGACTTTCCGGACATCAAAATTGTTGCCATCGAAGAAGATCTCGATGACGACAAGATCGCTTACGAAAAAACAAAGCAGATATTGGCATCCAGACCGAACATATCGGGCATATATGTGGTAGCCGCAGGCAACAAAGGCGCAGGCAAAGCACTGAAAGAATCAGGCAGATCGTCATCTGTGAAAATGGTTTGCAATGACTTCGTACCGATGACAGAAGAGTTTCTTGAGGAAGGTATTATTGACGCTACTATTCTCCAGGATCCGGAGACACAGGGCAGACTGCCAATAGATATTTTGTTCAACCTGCTCTTCGACAAAATACAGCCCGAGAAAGATTATTACCCGACAACCATCGACATAATAACAAAATACAACTATCACGGCCACAAAGGCTGCCAATGACAGCTAAGGGTTTGCAGTTCCCGGCGTTGTACCTGAAGATTGCCAATTGGCGACGTCATTTCCGTAATCGGAAGGTGTTATGCGGCTAAGCGATTTACCGTTGCCGTTAGCAGCAGTTGGCCACGGATCAATACCGAGCTTAAACTCTTCAGGATGTAAACCATCGCTGTAATTTACACGGTCAAGGCGAATGTACTGTCTTTCGAGCTGTGCATCGACATCGCCCGGCATTGATATTTCAACTGTTTCTCCGTCGTTATTTAGTTTTCCATCAGTCCAGACGGCATACTTGCCAGCAGCCGGTGCGCCGTATTCGGCGGTAAACGCAGCCAAATCCCTTATGAGCAGGAAGTAATCTCCTGCGGCGATGGTAGTTGGTGCCCCTGACGGGAAAGTATATTTGATGCCGTCTGTTATTTTCCACGGTTCATTTGTAGTGTCGTCATAAAGTTTTTCAGAACTGCCGCTGATGTTGAGAAGCTCGATGTATTCTGCTTTGCCATCGTCATCGGTCGGGTGATACATTATCTCGTTAATGACGATGGGGCCGACTTTGGGGCAGGCGTTGACATACGGATCGATATTGTAGCCGGGCGTGTTCGTGCTCATTGCGACAAAGTTATAGCTGTCGGTGCTGGCTTTGTAGTATCTTCCGAACGAAACGCCCGCAACCGATGCACCGAAATCCTCTTCCTCGCTGTATCCGGTGATCTGCGTTCCGTCGCCTGAGGTAAGATAAACGGTCTCTCCGTTTTCGCTCAGGGCAAATGCGGCGCCGAAATCGTCATCCTGGGTAAATACAATATAGCCGTCGCCGCCGATCGATGTGCCGTCGGGGATCTTGTACTTTGTCAGGTCCGATCCGCTATCGCTTAGATACCAGTTGCCGATGTTGATCGGTTCGCCTGTTGTGTTGTGCAGTTCGATCCAGTCGTTGGGATATCCGTCTGAATGTGCGAGTATCTCGTTTATAACAACAGAGCCGATAGCAGGAACATCGCCTGTATCATCCCAGCCGGGTGAACCGCCTGCTGCTGCGCTTGGCCGCCATCCGGCCTTTTCATCCCAGAGGTTGG
>JAGHBX010000317.1 GCA_021160785.1 Planctomycetota bacterium
ATACAATATACAATATACAATATACAATATACAACCCCTGTGCCCGGCGAAAAGATTAAAAGGCCATTGACAGGCCGGCGACGAGTTCTTATCATGCCCGCTTTGCAGGGTGGACCAGGAAGTTGTTTTTGAAATCAGGGAGATACACACATGGCTAATGTGATTTTACAGACGGAAATTGCCGATGTGCAGGCTTCGCACGGCAAGGTGCGGGACATATACGATCTGGGCGATAAGCTGCTTATTGTGGCGTCGGACCGGCTCAGCGCTTTTGATGTGATCATGAAGACTGGCATTCCCTGCAAGGGGATGGTGCTAACGAAAATTTCGCGGTTCTGGTTCGATTTTCTGGGCGATACCATCGAAAGCCACCTGATTTCCGACGAAGTGGCCGATTTTCCGCCGCCGTTTTGCGACCATGCCGATCAACTTGCGCACCGCAGCATGTTAGTAAAGAAGACCAAAGTGCTGCCCGTTGAGTGCGTGATTCGCGGATATCTGGCGGGTTCCGGCTGGAAGGAATACCAGCAGAACCAGAGCGTCTGCGGCGTAAAGCTGCCCGCCGGCCTCAAGCAGTGCGACAAACTCCCGGAACTAATCTTTACCCCCGCCACCAAGGCAGAGCACGGCGAGCATGACGAGAATATAGACTTTGCCAGTTGTGTCGATGCTATCGGCGCAGAAGCCGCCGAGTATGTGCGCGACAAGAGCAAGGAAGTCTTCAACAAGGCAAGCGCCCACGCCGAATCGAAGGGGATAATCTTAGCCGATACGAAATTCGAATGGGGCGTCCTGGACGACCGCATCATTCTGATCGACGAGGTGCTCACGCCGGATTCGTCACGCTTCTGGCCCGCCGACAAGTACGAGCCGGGTCGCGACCAGGAAAGCTACGACAAGCAATTCGTTCGCAATTATCTCGAAGAGATCAATTTCGACAAGTCCGGCCCGGGCGTCGAACTGCCCGCCGACATTACCGAAAAGACTTCGGCCAAATACATCGAAGCATACGAGAAGCTCACGGGCAAAAAGTTCGAAGTATAGACATCGCGTTTATGTCCGCACCGGACGTTCATCTTGACAGTGTTTCTTTCTATAGAAACACGAGGGGGATTGCCTGTAATACTCCCGGCGATTTAGTGGACAATGTCGAATATGACAACGAAAAACAGACAACTCGCTTTGCAGTGGGCACAATTGACGGCGCTTGCGGCGGTGCATTTCCTTGCCGATGTTTTTCCGGGCATGATGCATTCGGTGCTGCCGGCAATACAGGCGGAATTCGGCCTTAGTATCGTATTAGGCGGTGTGCTCCTTGGCGTTTTCAACTTCTCGTCCAACTGGGGACAGGTCTTTACGGGGCACATGCGAGCCGAGCGGACAACGCCGCTGTTTATGTATCTGGGCCTGATGTTTGCGGCGTTGATCTGCCTGTTGGCGGTGCTGCCGCGTCAGGTCGATTCATTCGGGCTGATGCTGGTTCTGGCGGTGGCCAGCGGCGGCGGCATTGCGATTATTCATCCTGAAGCACTGCGTGCGATTCATGCGCTGAATCGAATCAGTCCGGCGACAAGCACGGCGGTATTCATGATCGGCGGCATTCTTGGCTTTGCACTTGGAGGCAAATACTGCACAGAACTCGTCGCGCACTTTGGCGGTGTAAAGGGCCTGTTTCCCCTGGCGGTGTGCCCGATCCTGTGCATTCCGATTGTGCTGTTCCTGAAGGTGCGTCTTGCGGTCGAGCCGGCGGACGACCCGGATTCGCACAGCCGGCGGGATCAGGGCCGGCTGTCGTTTTGGCCGATCATGCTGATGGCGACCTTGGCGGGGATTTCGACATGCACACTTGTCTGGATCGTGCCCCAGAAACTGGCAATGGACGGATTCGAGCTTACATTTGGGGGCTATTCGGTAATGATGTTCTCGTTGGGCGGCGGAGCAGGCGCATTTTTCTGGGCGACGGCGGCAAATCGACTCGGCGATCTTCTATGCACGATGGCGTCGATTCTTTTGGGAGTTTTTCTTACGGCGGGTTATTCGATTCTGATTAGCCACCGACCGGCGGTATGGCTGTTGTTTGCAGCCAGTTTCTGCGCCTTCGGGTCGTATCCGCTGATGGTTTCGATAGCTCGCGGCGCGTCGGGTCCGCGATTCGGCCGGCGCATGGCGCTGATGGTGGGCGGCACATGGGGAATCGCCAGCCTCTTTCCCGTGTTCCTTGCCCCGGTGGCAAAACTCTATGGCGCCCGGATAATCCTGTTGTGGAGTCCGGCGGGTTATATCGCCGCGTGCGTCGTGTGTCTCTGCATCATGTTGCAGATCAAGGCGACAGATACGCGTGTTCTGGCGAGGCGACAGACATGCCAATGACCTATGACATGCATATTCACACCGAGTACTGCGGCCACGCCTTCGGTATGACCATCGAGGCGATCCTCAAACGCGCCGACGAGCTTGGTCTGCATACGATCGCGATCACCGACCACGTATTCCGCCCGGCGGACTTGGCCGTTATTTCACGAATCCGCCGCGAGGCCGAACAATATAAAACCAAATGCCGCGTGATCATCGGCGCCGAGATCGATGTCAACGGCGACTGCTGCGACGGGCGGCTGGTAACCGACGACTTTTCCGGGATGGACTATGTCATCGCAGGCTTTCATTACGTGCCCACGGTCGGCAACTATCCGCATTGTCCCGAAGACTGCGATTTGAGGCCGGACGATTTCCTGGAGGTATGGCGAAGCTCACTGTTGGGTATAGTCTCCAACCCGACAGTCGATACCCTTGCCCATCCCGGCAGGCTGCCGGCGGCGGCTGTCGATCTGGATGTTCACTTCGACGATATCCTGGCGGTCTACGCCGAAGCCGCGGCGCTTTCGGCGGAGAATAATATCGCATGGGAGATCAATGAACTGACCGGTTGCAGGCTTTGCGACTATTATCAAAAGCAGTGGCGCCGGCTCTACCAGATTGGACTGGATGCGGGAGTCAAGCTCATTTACGGCTCCGATGCGCACAACCCGTCGTCAATCGCAATGAGCGATTTTACACATATGACCCTGGAAAGCCTGCCGGAAGGCTGCCTCAGTCAACCCGACGATGTCCTCAAGCCCGGCGTATAAGGCCTACAGGTTCCAGGCCTTGGCAAACATCTCGAAACTGCGATCATAGGTCTTTTCCGCTTCGGGCGGGAAGCAGCAGCCAGGAAGTTGTCTGCTCGCCAGATGATAGCTGATACAGTCGCAGCACATACCTCTCCTGCCGCAGCTTGTATAGGTACAACCGCAGTTTTTCAGGTTTTTATCTTGCTTGCATTCCACCGTCAATTCTCCGAAAAAAAACAATCTGTCGTTGCTATCCCATACATAACAAAATTCACCGGGTCGAATCAACAAAAAAATATTGGAATTGTGGTTTTCACCGTTCGCCGGCATCCGTATAATAGGCAGGGGCCAGAGAAAGGGGGTCAAAAGAATGGGCGGACAGGCAAGAGACAAGCGGCGGCTGGCGGCAGCCGCTGTCATTTGGGCGGCAACCGGCGTTTTTCTCTACTTGGCGGGATGCGATAAGCGGTATCCTGCGGCCGAGACAGCGCTGACCGCGGAAAACAGCGAATCGCAGGATCCTACCGCAGTTTCCGATCCGAACCTGCCTCGTCCGACATCTCCGGCACGCCTCGATGAACGACGGCAAATGGTGTCGCTGATAAGGGATTACTACGGGCTGACCGAGGCTAATATCCTGCAGGCGTTAGAGAACGTGCCGCGCCACTGGTTCGTGCCCGCCGATCAGCAGAGATACGCTTACGACGACAGGCCGCTGCCAATCGGACAGGATCAGACGATATCGCAGCCTTTTATCGTCGCATATATGACGTATTTGCTCGGTCTTGATAAGAACAAGAAGGTTCTGGAGATCGGCACGGGCTCGGGTTACCAGGCGGCGGTGCTCAATGAGTTTACGCCGCACGTTTACACGATAGAAATACTGGAGCCGTTGGGCAAAGAGGCCAAGAGCCGTTTCGACAGATATGGCTACACAACCATCACGGCGAAGATCGGCGATGGTTATAAGGGCTGGGCCGAGTATGCGCCGTTCGATGCGATTATCGTAACCTGTGCGCCGGACAAAATCCCAAAGCCGCTGATCGAACAGCTCAAGTGCGGCGGGAGAATGGTCATACCCGTCGGCGGTGTTTTCAGCATCCAGGAACTCGTGATGGTGAACAAGAACGACAAGGGCGGGATTACAAAACGATCCCTAATGGCCGTCCGCTTTGTGCCCATGCTTCATAAATAGTTCTTGTTGCGGAAAGAACATTTGTCATTCCCGCGAAAGCGGGAATCCAGGCTACTCGTACTGGATCCCCGCTTTCGCGGGGATGACATCGGTAATTTTTTCTTTCCGCAACAGACACTAAATAGTACAGAAGCGATCCGATCAAATCGAATACGCGGCCCGATCGCCGGACTGTTCTGCGGCGTCGGCGGTGTCGCTGTCGGAGGGCAATGCGTCGAAGCGATGGGAAGGGTGGTTCCACGCGGCCGTAACGAGATTCGTTGCGACAAGGTGGTCGGTAACTTTGCTCATGGCCGTGTGCCATGCCGAATAGATGTCGCAGTTTCCAGGTGTACCGCCGCACTGACAGTGCCGCATGAAACAGTCGTCAAAAAGCGGGCCGCCCTCGATAACTTCAAATACCTGACCATATACATCGTCGCATGCAATGCATAAACGGTGGCCTGCTTGACTTTCATTCAAACTCCCTGCACAGATGTGATTCTACTTATATTGTCTCGCAAGGCGATCCTTCGACTTTCTGTTAACCGGCAAGGCTCTTACCGTCGATATTCAGTTCATCGATTTTCCTGTATAAGCTCGACAATCCGATGCCCAGGGCCTTGGCGGCATCTGCCTTACTGCCGTTATGTTTGTTCAGCACGCGCGTAATATGATCTCTTTCGTAAACCTTCAACGCCTGACTGAGGGCTTCGGCGTTTTCATTGAGCCGGGTGGTCGCCGAACCCATAAGGCCCACATCGGCGGCCGTGATGCGGTCGGTCTCCGCAAAAATGATCGCCCGCTCGATAACATTTTGAAGCTCACGGATGTTGCCCTTCCACTCGTAGTTCATCAGCAGTTCCATCGCCTGATCCGTTACGCCGTCGCAGCTCTTGCCCATCTCGGTATTGAACTTGCCGATGAAATGCCGGACGAGTTTCGGGATGTCCTCTTTTCGTTCGGCTAACGACGGCAGATGGATGCCGACGACGTTGATTCGGTAGTAGAGGTCCTCGCGAAAATGTTCCGCCTTGATCTCGTTCTTGAGGTCTTTGTTGGTTGCGGCAATCAGGCGCAGGTTGACGTCGATCGGCTCGGTGGACCCCACGGGCAGGATCTGTCTGTCTTCGACCGCCCGAAGCAGCTTGACCTGGCAACTGGTGGGCATATAACCGATCTCATCGAGAAACAGCGTCCCGTTGTGAGCCGTTTCAAACAGCCCTTTCTTGTCTTCGACAGCGGATGTGAAGCTGCCCTTCTTGTGCCCGAAA
>JAGHBX010000612.1 GCA_021160785.1 Planctomycetota bacterium
AGCCCGACCTTGAGGGACAGGTCGGGCTCTTTTGTGCGCCGGGCATGGGTTAATGCTCATGGGGTTAAAGTCCCCTGGAGGCCGTGATGATTTCCGTTGTGCCGTGGGTTTCGACGGTACGGGCCAGGCGGTTTTGCAGGTTGTATTCGTAATCAACCGTATTGGATTGGCTGTTGGTGTCGAGTAGAAAGTACCAAACACCTTAGTTTATAATGCGGCATTATAAAATGCCATAATATTATCTACAGGCGTATCCGCTTGGATATGGTGAGCAGGAGCGAGAATATACCCGCCGCCTTTGCCGCATTCGTCTTTTAGGCGCTCGACTTCCCGCTGAATTTGTTGTGGCGTCCCAAACGGCATGATCTTCTGTACGCACATGCCGCCGAACAGCGACAATCGGTCTCCATATCTTTTCTTAACCATCACCGGATCGATCGCCGTCGGTTGAATCGGATTTAAAACATCCAGCCCGATCTCTATCATATCTTCGAGAATCGCCTGACAATTACCGCAACTGTGATACGCAATTTTAATGTTCGGGTTGGCTTTTTTGGCTTCTGAAAAGAGGACGGCATAACGTGGCTTGAGAAATTTACGCCACATGTCCATCGACATCATCATACCTGTCTGCATCGAAATGTCATCGCCAAACCAGACCATATCCGCTCCCAATTCGATGTATTTCCGACTGGCGCCAAGGGAAAACTGCATTACTTTGTCCAGTAACTTTTCAACGTAATCCGGCTCCAATGCCATGTCCATGAAAAATTGATCCAACCCGCGAAGGTACCAAGCCGCCTCAAAGATACTGATCTGCGAAGAACCAATTATCCATTTCTCTTCACCGTAACGCTCTTTCATCGCCCGGAAATTGTCATACTGCGAATCTTCACTCGGATCGGGAACCCTAAAGGAGTCCACTTTTGACAGGTCACCAGATAGCGGATGATCGACAATTTCTGTGTAGGTGCCAAACTCATTCTCCTGGTAACGCCATTTGATACCCCACGCATCGGTATATTCCGGAAAGGGGGCTCCGTAAAAACTCAGTTCCATGCCTACGCAGTCCTTGACCATGTCATTGCCCAGAAACACACCAATATCCGGTTCTGTAATTGCCCCCGCTGCACGAAGTTTTTCAACAACTTCAGGAACAAAACTTGCAAAAACGGGACAACGATCCGGTTGCTCGTGATTTAACGCTTGCTGCACTCTTTGACGTGAATTCATTGTGAAAATCCTGTCTCTCTGAGTCAACTTTCCGTATCAGGCTCTTCGCTGCGCTACGTATCGTAGTTTTTGTTTCATCACACGTAGGGCCGCACCGGCGACACGGAGAGCTGCGCCGGCAAAATCGCACTATTTCTAAAATAACTGTAAGCGTTACAAAGGAAACGGCAGTTCTTCTCGCCTTGCTTTTGGGATTCCTTTCAATATGTTGGTTTTACCGGCGTTTTGCTGACGGGCTCCCGGTGTCGATCTTCCTTTGTCAATGTACGATTTCAGCTGCGTCGTAAGTTGTTTTACAACCTGGGGGTTTTCGTAGTACAGGTTTTTCCGCTCCGAGATATCTTTCGTTATATCAAAAAGCTGCATCGGCGGAGCGTCTTTAGCTTCTTTCCCAGGCCTTGGCGCCGACCACCCGCCCGAGCCCGCACATAGCACCAGTTTCCATTTACCCTGTCGGATGGAAAACGATCCGTTGATGGAATGATGCACCGTCGCTTCCCGGATCGCACCCGTAGCCTTACCGGTCAGCGCCCCCAGTATAGAAACCGAATCAACCGCAGCCGCCTCTGCCACGGGCACATCTAATATATCCGCCGCTGTGGCGAACAGGTCCGTCAGGCAGATGGTCTGATCGGATGTTGTGTTCGGTTTGATACGGCTCGGCCATGCAGCGATGAACGGAATGTGGTGGCCCCCTTCGTATATATCTGCTTTGTAACCCCGGAAAACGTATGACGGGTCGTGTCCGAATTTTGCAAGTTCATCAAAATTCGCCTGTGGTGAGCAGCCGTTGTCCGAGGTGAATATTACCAGTGTGTTTTCCGTCAGATTATTTCTCTCCAGCGCGTCCATAACTCGGCCAACGGTGTCATCGGTCTGCATAACAAAGTCCGCATACGGATTCATACCGCTTTTGCCCTGAAACTCCGCTGTCGGCACGATCGGCGTGTGCGGAGCAGGCATTGGAAAGTACAGAAAAAACGGATTACCCTCTTTTGCCTGCGCGTCGATATACTCGGTCGCTTTCTCGGTTAGCTTCGGTAATACGCCTTCGAAATCAAAGTCCGACCCGATTGGCCCCTTTCGCCAGAATGCCGGGCTGGGCGATGCCGGCGTTATCCGATCGGGCACCGCGGTCGGGCGGTCATTTTCAATATAGACATAGGGATCCATATCCAGCGATGCACTGATGCCGAAAAAGTAATCGAATCCCAGATCAATCGGCCCGTGCGCAATTCGCCCGGCAAAGTCAACGTTTGTACCATTAGCTTTCTTGGCTTTATCCTTCACCGGCCAGTCCAAACCCAGATGCCACTTGCCAATGCACCCGGTATTATATTCCTGTTGTTTCAAAAATGACGCCACCGTCATCCGATCGTTGCCTATCAACGGTTTGGAATAGCCCAAAAGCACACCGCTTTTGAGCCTTGATCTAAACGAGTATCTGCCCGTGAGAATACCGTATCGCGTCGGGGTGCAAACCGCC
>JAGHBX010000125.1 GCA_021160785.1 Planctomycetota bacterium
AGATAGACCCGACCCAGCAGACAGCCGAAGTCCTGGGCCATGCGGATAAGCCGCTGCCGACGTGCAAGGGCGTCGTGCTCTTTGCCGATGCGTCGGACAGGAGCGTCTGCTTTCTCATAGCCGCCAATATCCGCAGAACCGCCAGATGCCGCCTTTTCCCCCCGGAGGCCGCGACCCTCAGTAAGCGAGCTGACATTTCGCCTCTTGTGCGGCGAATTTACTACCAGTGTTGCTACAACGATTTTGCAAGCACATTGAGATACTATCGCATCTGCCGGCTGCTCTATCCCGACTCGTGGCACAAGCTGATAACATTTCCGAAACTACGGTTTGTGCGTATCGACCTTTCGGCGCAATGGCCCAATTTCTCGGCGGCTGAAAAGCCCCTCATCGGCGATTGCCAAAAGACTTTCGGGCCTTTCGGCACACGAAAATCCGCTAACGCATATATCACTGCCCTGCAAACCGCCTTCGGGCTCTGCCGCAGACCCGACCTGATCGACTCGCCCGCAAAGGCCGCAACCTGCCCCTATTTACAGATGCACACTTGTCCCGCCCCCTGCGTCGGCGACATCAGCCGCCAGGACTATTTTTCGCAGATCGACAAGGCGGTCTCCGCAGCCGGCGGACAGATCGCACAATACGCCGCCCGGATTCGCGACGAGATGATGCAGCACGCCGCCCAAAAGCAGTTTGAGGCCGCCGCCGCCCTGAAGAAGCGGCTCGCTGCACTCGATTTGCTAAAAAGAGGCGAATACCGCTGGACGCGAGACATTTCAAAGCTGGCGATCCTGCATATCGACCGCTGGGCCAGGATAAGCCCGCCCGGCAAGAAGCGAAAAAAACAAAGCTACGCAGCATATCTCATCAAAGACGGACAAATCCTCGATTGCGGCGCCTTCCTGCTTGATGACCTGGCAGACGTTTACCGTACCCTGCACGATCATCTGGAAAGACCAACCGCCCAAATCGACCCCGAAAAATTGACCGAGACCCTGGCGATTGCCGCCTCTTTTATCTATCGCAGCAGCCCGCCCGGCATCTGGATCGACTGCTCAGCCGACGAGACGCCCGCGCCCCTGCCACCGCAGCAGCATATCCTTGACGCAATAGCAAAGAGATTCCCTCCGTCGCCTCGAGCCAAAAAGCAACAACCCAAAAAAGACGTTGACACGTAGCTATTTGCCTGCAAGCCAGTTGTTGGCGAATTCGGCAAAATCCTTGAAGTTGATAAATCTATCTTTCACGCTGCTTATGTCACAGGCAGGGTCATAGCCAATATCGTCGATACCTTTGAGCCATGATGCACAGAGCCTGACAAGGTCATCTGCATCAACGTCGCCGTCAGGCTCGAAGTCGCCGGATTGGGCAACCATATCAACGGCCAAGGCCTTAATGCAAAAGTTTGCCGTATTGTTAAAATCGTAAAGATCCAGCCATGTTGAGCCGTTACTGTAAAAGCTTTGTTGCCGATACGATACGCTCTCGACGGTAATTCCCTCTCCTGAACTTAGTTGAGTTTTACCTAAAGTGTTAAAATGAAAATCTACAAATCCTTCAGGACCGGGAGGTTCTATCCCTAACAGCACAGGGATTTCAGAAGTCCTGTCAAAAGCGTGCCCCCCTGCTGAGAGTTGCAGATAAATGTAGAAGTCGTTATTCTCAGCGAGTACGACAGGAGTATTCAAATCAACGGTGTGGAGACCGGTATAGGCAATTGCGCCGGACTCTGTTGCCAACTCTCCCGACAGTTGACCATCCTGAAAACTGTCATATACTTTGACATTATAATTGACATCATCAACCGCCGTGTAAAAACTGACGGCGACAAGCTGCTGAAATCCTGTACTTACAAAAGCATTGAAAGCCTCGCTGCAATCTGCTTTGGTGTCACGCCAGCCATGATAATCGTGATAGTATATATGGTCATACGCTAATGGCTCAACATCCTGAAAAGATACAGCACCCATTTGCGGTTCCTGGCAGCACCATTTATCATAATATGAAATCCAGAAATAACCATCGTATCCCCAGCTGCTTCCCCAACTGTTTTTGCAAAGCCAGGCGCCGTCTCCTTCCGGAGCCTGAGTAGCTTTGTTGTCATCCCAGCCAATAATAGCTATCGAGTGATTTGGCAAGAGTGTGCTGCCGGGTGGTTGGTAGTGAATGTAATTCGATATGAAGGAACTGCTGGAACACATACAGGTTGCAATCACTCCCTCTGTCATAATCTTGTTTTTGATAAGATCAATGTTGCTCAAATCAGATCCGGCGGTGTACCATTCAATGTCGCGTACATATAGCTTAAGATAGTTTGGATTATCTCTTGCCGGCGTTGTGCTATACCAGTTATCGTCAAATTCAGTGCCGTCATTTGCAGCATCGCGGTATACAAAACCTTCGCCGCGACTCACGTAAGCGGCGGCAACGCGATAGTCGCCACCTTGATGCACCTCGAGGCCGCCACCGGTTGGCGGGGTTGTGTCGTCATTGTTGTGTTCGTTAAATCCGTTCCACCAGTCAAGATGATACTCTGCCAAATTAGGCGGCCCGGGCCGGCCGATAGCCGCCCAATTGCCGGTGATTAGAAGGTTGCCTTCGACAGCCGCCATTGTTCCATGAGTCCAGCAGGTGCCGCCACTTTGATATTTTACTGTGGTAACATAACCGGCGCCATTGACATCTCTCAGATCAAACGAATTATCAGCCAGACTGACAACGGAAAATGTTAGCAGGATTGTTAGTACAGAAGTAAATAAATGCTTTTTCATCACCGACCTTGCTTTGGGTTACGAACAGACTAATCTGGAATTTACTATATGCACCTGTTTAGTTACGATGCTAAGCTCATCCAGCGATATAGTACCAAATCCGGCTTGAAAAACCAAGCTTTCATGTTGACCTTTTCCTGTTGGCCTTGCCTTTACGCCCATGCCGGGATGCGAATTTGCGGCGGAAAAATACGGTTGGCCGGGCTTTTCGCAAAAGTGGTGTAACCTTTTTGCCCGTCGGGGTGTATAAGGGTCGGAAAGAAGCTCGGCGCCCGGCAATGGGATTATTTTTGTATGTTCTTGTCTGACAGGGTGTTAGGGAGCGGACAAGGCCTTGCTGGGGTGTTTTGCCGGCTGATCGGCTTGATTTGTTGTGTGGCAAATTGTTATAATACTCTTTTGAAGGAAGGAAAAGTCATGAGGAAGTCATTCATCATTCTTCTGGTTGTGTGTGCATTGCTGCCGACCTCGGCGGTGATTGCCGGTGGACTCAACAAGAACATCGTCAGCGGCGACGCCAACTGGGTCGCGCACGTCGATGTCGAGAGATTCAACAACACCGAAATCGGCAGGATAATTCGCCGGCATCTGGACAAGGCAGGCGAGTTGCAGAAGCTGGAGGCCTTCAAAGCGGTTTCTTCGTTCAATCCGCTGGACGATGTCAGGAATGTGACTATCTACGGCACGGGCAAGGAAAAGGAAAACGCCGTTGCAGTCATCCATGCGAAGTTCGACAAGGAGACACTGCTGAATCTTTTGGGGCAAAACGCAACGCATAAGGAAGTCAAGTACGGCAAGTATCAGATTCAGAGTTGGATCGACGACAAGCACAAAGGCAACGAGGCCGAAAGGCAGTACGGCAGTTTCCACGGCAAAGACACGGTCGTCATAGGATCAGGTCTTGACGCGGTGAAGAAAAGCCTCGACGTACTCGACGGCGAGGCCAAAAACGCCAGACAGAAAAAGGTCTTTCGCCTGTTGAAGAAGGCGCCCGAGGGCGCAGTTGTTGTCGCGGCGGCAAACGGACTGGGCAAAATGGCCGAACAATGGGACCAGGCCGTCATGCTCAAGAACACCAATCAGTCCTGTCTGCTTATCGGTGAAAACGAAGGCGCATTTTATATCGATCTGAAACTCGATGCGACATCGCCGAAAACGGCGACCGAATTAACACAGATGATACAGGGTCTTATCGCCCTGCTGAACCTGGCGGGCAACGACCAGCCGGAGGTCGCCAAATTAGCTGCGGCAATTAAGCTGACGACAAAGAAGAAACTCGTGCATGTTCACTTTGAAAAAGATGTCGAAGAGATCGCAGCAGTCCTGAGGGCCGAATGGAAGAAACAACAGGCACAAAAGAGCGAAAAAACCAAGGACGACGCAAAACCGCAAAAAAAGGACAAATAGGACTTCGCATCACCTGCGACGGTAATGTCCCGGCGACAATGTCCAATGAAGAGTTAGTCCGTGCGGCCCAGGAGGGCTGTGCGGACTGCTTCGGCGAACTTGTCGACCGCTGCGCACCGGGGCTGCTGGCGTTTCTGCACCACAAGACAGGGTCCGTCGAAGACGCCGAAGACCTCGTGCAGGACACATTTGTCCGGGCCTATCTCAAACTCAACCAGTTCGACGGCCGGGGCAAGTTTACCACGTGGCTGTATACTATCGCGCGCAATCTGACAGCCAGCCGATTTAGGAGAAAGACATCGTCAAGGTTGCCCGCAAAACTGATATCGCCTCATCCCGGACCAGAGGATATTCTCGAAACGGCCCAACGGCGAATGAGTTTGTGGTCGGTCGCAAGAACGCTGCCGCGTAATCAGTACGAAGCCCTGTGGCTCAGATACGCCCAGGAGATGTCCGTCAGGGATATCGCCGGCGTGATGTCCAGATCGCCCGTCAGCGTCAAGGTCCTGCTGCATCGCGCACGGATAAATATGGCAAAGAAACTCAGACGTCGCAGGAGGGCCCAAGCCCATCCGGAGGCGGTTGACTGGAAAACAAACGATAGTTTTCACGAAAGTTCAGGTGCATAATGCTCTGCTGGTTTTACAGATGGAACATATCAAGTACATTTGACGGCGACGGGTCGTTGTCCGACCGCTGTCGGCGCCATTTGCTTCAATGCGATCGCTGCCGGGAGTTCTTCAAGTCATCGATAGCCCTTGGCGAACAGTTGTCCCTGGAGGCGGCTTTGACATGTCCCGACGTCCCCGCCCAACTGCGTCAGCGGATCGCCTTGACGGTTTCAAGCAGCAATCGAAAGACGCTCAAGCCGCCCTTTGGCGTCCGGCGCAGCGTCGCGGCGGCCTGTGTGGCGGCGGCGGTATTGATGACCGCCTTGTTTGCCGTAACGACGCACCGGCGAGGCGGCGGCTCGGACGTCGAAGTTGCACCGGCATCGGCGATGTTGCAGAGCATTTTCTACACCAATGAGATGACCGTCGACAACCTGCCGGAATCGGTCGGCGGATTCGTCGAAAGGCCGCTCGCCGGTCAGTTGGAGACCATCGCCAAACAGACCGAATCGGCCGTGAAGTTCCTCATAGCCTGCACCACCGTCGAGATGTCCGGTGCCAGACAGGTCCAATAATTCGTTTAATAACAAATATTCCCAAAAAAACGGGTAATAAAACCGTCGCTTGCGCGTCTATATCTATGCCAAAAAGCCGGCATGAAGCTTGCTTTTTCGCAGGGCTCCGGATACAATGTATCCAGGGTATTCAAGTCTGTCAGGAGGATTGTAAACCTTCAGCCAAGGAGTATTGTCGTGAGAAAATATTTCAAGACAACTATAGTCGTCGCAGTGGTTTTGACTCTCGTCATTGCCTCCGGCGCCAAGTGGTTCCTCAACAGGAAACTCAAAGGCGCCGAGAAAGTGACCACGGTAAGGATCGAAGTTATTCAACCTTCCGAACTCGTTGAGTTCGTAACCGCCCCCGGCGAGATTGAACCCCGGACAAAGGTGGATATAAGCGCCAAAGTGTCGGCCCTGCTGGAGGAACTGCCGTTTGAAGAGGGCCAGCGCGTAACCAAAGGCGACCCGGATGCAAACCCGCCGATACCGGCTTCGGTGCTGATCAAGCTTGATTCCAAAGACCTGGAGAGCAGGCTTCGCTCCGCCGAGGCAAGTTATCACGGCCAAGAGGCTAACGTCCAGGTGGAAAAAGCCCAGATCGCCCGCCAGAAGTCCGCCCTGGAGGGGACGGCTGCAACT
>JAGHBX010000054.1 GCA_021160785.1 Planctomycetota bacterium
GGGCTATCTCGCCGCGGCCGTGCTCTTTGCCGCCACCGGCAGCGCCTTTGTCATCTGTCGCTACGACCCCTTCATCGCCTTCTTCCGTTTAGGCGGCAATCTCAACATTGTCGTCATCGGCGTTTGTATCCTCATCGTGGGAGTGTTCGTCGGGCGACCTTACTGTCGGTTCATCTGCCCCTACGGCCTGATACTTCGCCAGTTTTCGCGGCTGTCAAAGAGAAAGGTAATGATCACGCCGGATGAGTGTATCAAGTGTCGCCTGTGCGAAGATGCCTGCCCGTTCGGCGCCATCCAAACGCCGACAGCGCCCTGGCCGGCAAGCAGTCATGTCGCCGGCAGGAAAAAGCTCGGCGTTTTGATCTTGTTGCTGCCAGCGCTGGTGCTGTTGTCAGGCTGGGCGGGCTACGGCCTGAGCGGCCGCGCCGCAAGGGTCCATGACAGGGTACGGTTAGCTGACCGTATCTACATGGAAAACGCCGGCCTGATTACCGAGACAACCGACACCACCAACCCCACAAACGCCGCAAATGCAAGCGATGCCTTCAGGGCCAGCGGCGAAACAACCGAACAACTCTTTGCCGACGCGCACCGAATTCGAGGGGCTTTTGTGCTGGGCGGCTGGTTAGCGGGCGGATTCATGGGCCTCATCGCCGGCCTTAAACTAATACTCGCCGCCGTCAGACCCACTCGAACAGAATATCAGGCCGACGCCGCCTCGTGCTTTGCCTGTGGAAGATGTTACCGCTACTGTCCCCGCGAGCACGCAAGGCTGGGCAGGTTCAAACAGGAAGCCGACTAATGCTGGACTTTGTAAACAGTCAGAATATCGACGCAAACACCGTCCAGCAACGGCACAGGACGGCTGTGCGCACCGCTTTCGTCGCAGGCGTATTCTCGTTCATAGTCGCCGTGCTGCTCTTTGCAAATGCCTACCGGATGAAGGTGACAGATATCCGGGATGAGGACGCACTCGCCGAGATGAAATTGCAGGTAACCCGGCAAAACGCTGACAACGCCGTCCTCGAAGAGATTCGCCAAATCGACACCGACAACAGGCGCAATCGATTCCGCCATCTGGAGCGTTCACACAAGGGAAGCCGCCTGCTCCTCGGCGGCCTGATCGTCTTTTTTGCAACGCTCAAGTGGGCGCACACATTGAAAAAGAAACTCCCGCACCCCCAACTCGCACACAATCAACAGGAGACTCAAATGCGTCAGGCCGCCCTTGCACAACGTGCCGTTACCGTCGCCGTCGTCGGCTTTTGCCTGGTCTCACTGGCTTTTGCGCTTAAGCGCGAAATTAAACACGGCGTCGACGAGGTCGTCAGCCCGTATCCGACGATGGAGGAAGTTTATCAAAACTGGCCCGCCTTTCGCGGACCGGAAGGCGCCGGAGTAAGCGCATATACCAATATCCCCGACAAGTGGGACGCAGAATCCGGCCAAGGCATTCTGTGGAAAACACCCATCCCGCTTGAAGGGCACAATTCGCCTCTGCTCTGGGGCGACCGCATCTTTCTTACCGGCGCCGATGCAAAGAAATATGTTTACAACATCTACTGTTTTGACGCCGATTCAGGCAAGCTGCTCTGGACCGGCGACGTGCCGAACGCCCTGAACACCGACGGCGAACCGCTCGAAGTGATGGAGGATACCGGTCTTGCCGCTTGCACCGGAGTTACCGACGGCCGACGAGTCTATGCGCTTTTCGCAACGGGAAATGTCGCCGCCTTCGACTACGACGGCAATCGCGTCTGGCTCAGAAAACTCGGCGTGCCGGACAGCGTTTACGGTTATTCGTCGTCGCTGGCGATGTACCAGGACAAGGTAATCGTTCAGTTTGACCAGGCGACCTCCGATGACGGCCTCTCGAAGGTCATCGCGCTGGACTCTTTCACCGGGCGCACCGTGTGGGAAACAAAACGACCCGTGGGCAACTCCTGGTCATCACCCATAGTCGCCAAAGTCCAGGACAACTGGCGACTTTTCACCACCGCCGACCCGTGGGTTATCGCCTATGACCCCGCTACAGGCGCCGAAATCTGGCGGGCAGAGTGCATCATGGGCGATATCGCACCCTCGCCGATATACGCAAACGGTTTCGTTTTTGCCGTCGAGCCCTACAGCCGGTTTGTCGCCATCCGCACCGGCGGCAAAGGCAATGTAACCGAAACCCACCTTGCATGGTTTACCGAAGACGACATCCCCGACATCTGCAGCCCCGTGAGCAACGGCAAGCTGGCATGGATTCTCACTACCGACGGACTGCTGACGTGTTACAATGTAGCCGACGGCAAGAAGATGTACGACCATGAGTTCGAGCGAGCAATCTTCAACGCATCGCCATCCATTGTCGGCGACAAGCTCTACCTGCTCAATCTAAAGGGTGTTATGCACATCGTCGAGGCGGCGGCCGAGTTCAAGGAAATCACAACGTGCAAGATTGACGGCAAGTGTTTTGCCTCGCCTGCCTTTGCCGACGGCCGAATCTATATTCGAACGACTAAAGATATCTTCTGTATAGGAAGCGCCAAGTGAGCGAGCAGCTTGATCTGACATTTGCAGACCGCACGATCGAACGCCTCGGCACTTCGCCGGACAAGGTCTTAGAGATTCTCCAGGCGATCCAGAACCACTACGGATATCTGCCGCAGGAAGTGCTGGAGCATGTCTGCGAGGTGACTGAAATTACGCCCGCTGCAATCGTGGGCATATCCACGTTCTACGACCAGTTCCGGCATAGCCCGGCCGGCAAATACATCGTTCGGGTGTGTGTCGGCACGGCCTGCCACGTCAAGGGTGCTCAACAGGTCTACGATGCCTTCCATCGCTATCTCAAGATCGAACCGGGCGCCGACACCGACCCTGATGAATTGTTCACCGTCGAGCGAGTCGCCTGTTTAGGCTGCTGCACGCTGGCGCCTGCCGTGCAGATCGGCGAAATTGTCTATGGCCACTTGGCCGCAGACCACGTCGGCATGGTGCTCGCCGATTTTCTCAGGTATCAGGAAACCCTTGGTGCAAGAAAGGACCATGTGCCCACAGCAACGGCAGATATGCAGGCCGAGATTCGAATCAGCCTGGACTCCTGCTGTATCGCACGTGGATGTGGCAAGCTAAACGATGCGATCAAGGATGTACTGGAAGAGACAGGTATCAACGCCTTGGTCAAACATGTCGGCTGCGTCGGGATGTGCTACCAGACCCCGCTGCTGGAGATCGTCCTGCCGTCCAGTGAGTCGTTTCTGTACGCACGAGTCAAGCCGGAAGATGCAAGGGCCATCATGTTGCGACACCTCCGTGCCGACGGACTGAAGCAGAGGATATCAAACAGGGTTTCGACACTGCTTGACGACCTGCTTACAAACGGTTATTCGCAGCCGGTTACGCGGTATTCGATCCACGTTCGCGACAAGCCCGTTGCCGATTTCTTGGGCAAGCAGAAGAATATCGCCACCGAGTACTGCAGTGTAA
>JAGHBX010000352.1 GCA_021160785.1 Planctomycetota bacterium
ATACCGATGAGTTGCGTCCTGACCGCAGGATTTGCGTCGCTCAGGCTGTCGACGATGGCACGGTCAACGCCCCCGCCCTTCATTCGCCTTAATGAAGCTGATATTGTATCGGCCTCTGGCTGTGTCTGCGCCTTGGCCAGGGCAGAGCACAACAGCGCCGCCGCCGCCCCGTCGCCGGCGTCCCCCAACGCATTAAAGGCCGCAATGCGAACATCGGCGTTTTTGCTGTACGCTGCGGCAGTGACCGCATCTTTGACAAGCGGATCGTCCCTTTGTGCGAGGGCTTCGACAATAAGCACCTGCGTTTGGGGCGCGGCAGTTTTCAGCGTCGCTATGAGTTTCTTCGTTACTTTTTGTCCTTTGAGCATGGCGCTGTTGGCAATCGCCGCCGCCCGAAGCACGGCAATATCCTGATCGATGGCGGCATTCATCAAGCCGACAGCCCGGCGGTCACCGGTGACAAGCCCACCCACCAGCGCCGACCTCCTCGCCAGCAGCGGTTGGGATTCATCGAAAAGCGTCTCATAGATCGCCAACGCCTCGGCCATGCGATTGTTCCTTGCATAATATTCGGCGCCTCGCAGCCACGCGCGAGTGAGGATGGCACGCATTTTTCCCGATGCCGCAGCCCGCGCCTCGGCGATCGCCCTGACAGCCTTGTCGGTGCCGATCGTGCCGAGCGAAATAGCCGCAGCCTCGGCAATCGCCGCATTGTCGGACTTCAGCAATCCTGTTAGTTGGTCGATGCCGGCAACGTCTTTTCTGTCGCCGATGATGTTGACAATCTGTACTTTTGTGGCATCGTCGACACGGTCAATCGCCTCTCGCAGAGCACGACTCGCCGCCTGGGACGGATGCGTGCGAAGCGCATAACAGGCAATCTCGGCGGTGTCTTTGTTCAACAGCATTTTCTCTAATGTTGGCACAGACCGGTCAGTGCCGATGATCCAAAGCTGATGACAGACAAACTGTTTGGCGCGAAAGGTGGCGTCGGATTCGAGCAGGGCGATCATTTGCTGCTCGGTCAAAGCACGCAATTGGGGTTTGTCGCCGACATAGCGAATGATGTTGTCGATGGTATGGGTCGGCGTCGGATCACCCGCATAGTTATATTTGCCGAACGCTTTGATGACGTCCTTTATCTCGTCGGGGGTGAATGATTGACTGAAACTCGCCGATGTTATAAACACATACGCCAAAGCGAAAAAGAGTAAGGTTTTTGAGCTTTTATTCATCATCTCTATCCTTCCGGAATGCTTGCAGTGTTGAGGTTCTTTGGACGTTTGCAACTACAGTCGCCACGGCGGGCGCATGGCGCGCGAGATCATGCGGTTGGCGTCGGGATCGTCGAACCGTTCGGTCTTTGGGTCCCAGTTCAATTCCCTGCCTAATCGCAAACAAATATTAGCGATATGGCCGATGGTCGTGGCGCGGTGCGATTTTTCGGGCGAGCAGATGGTCTCCTGCCGCGTCTTGATACATCTCAGGAAGTTTCCGATGTGGCCGCCGGGATTGGCCCAGCTCTTGGCCGAGATCTGGCGCAGCTTGAGAATGCTCTCCGGTTCGGCGGTGACCACGTTGGTTTCGTCATCGACCTGGATCCAGCCTTTGTCGCCGATGAACCTGATAAATCGATCTGCAAACCGGGCTCGGGACAACACGATAAGCTTTCGCCCGTCTGCATAGGTGCATGTCACCTGGGCCGTCTTCGGTACGTCGGCGAAGTTGTCGGGTACGAATTCGGCGGCGCCCTTATAATGCACGGGCCCGGTATCGTCGGTATCCAGTCCCCACTGGGCGATATCGGTGTAATGACAGCCCATGGCGATGATCGTGCCGCCGCCGGTATCCCAGAAGTAGTTCCAGCCGTTGAATCGAGCCGGCACGAAAGGATGCCACGGCGTCGGTCCAAGCCACATCTCATAATCGATTCCTTCCGGCACGGGCCTGGGGCCTTCGGGCGCGACGATGGGATTTTCCCAGTTCTGTGCAATGACGGTGTGGACCTTGCCGATCAGACCGTTGCGGGCGACCTCGGTCTGGAATCGGTACGAGTCGACGCTTCTTCGCTGATGGCCGCACTGATAGACCGTGCCGAACCGTTTCATGGTCTCGACGACGGCGCGACTTTCTTCGATAGTAAGCGACATGGGCTTTTCGGAATAGACGTCTTTGCCCGCTCTCGCCGCCATGATCGACGCCAGCGAGTGCCAGCGGTCACCGGTCGCAATATACACCGCGTCGAGGTCCTCTCTTGCCAGCAGTTCCTGGAAGTTGCCATAGGCAGCACAGTCGGTGTTGCCGTAGTGCTTATCGACCTGGGCTTTTCCGGCAAGCAGTCGGTCCTTTCGGGCGTCGCAAACGGCAATGCACTGCAGTTGGTCGAACAGTAATAAATACGGGGTGACGTTACGACATCGGTTGCCGTGGCCGATGGTGGCAAGGCTAATTCGCTCACTGGGGGCGATTTTGCCGTCCCTGCCGAGAGCGGACGCGGGAACGATGTTCGGGAAAGCAGCAGCGCCAAGGACGCCTGCCATGTTCTTTAGAAATGTTCGTCGCCTGAACTTTTGCATCTGTCGTAACCTCCTTTACGGGACAATATCGACTTGATATCAATTGTTGGGACCTGTCGAGCCCGGTCCTGACGTCTAACATGATACAGAGTTTGGCGGCAAAGCTCAAGGCTTGCGGCTGCATATACTTAAAATCCTTGATTTGACGCAGTTTTTATGGCTTAATAGCTTCACGATTGGCAAGAGCATGAAGATTGTACATATAATAACGCGGTTGATACTCGGCGGTGCGCAGGAGAATACGCTCATCACGTGCAGGCTGCTTGCTGAGCACGGCCATGAGGTGACGCTCATCACCGGTCCTGCGCTCGGTCCGGAAGGTGGGCTGTTTGAGCAGACAGAAGGGGCGCCCTACGAGACTATCGTTGTCGACAAGCTCCGCCGTGAAATAAACGTATTCAACGACGTTGCCGCCTACATCAAAATCAAGAAGCTTCTTGCCCAAATCCAGCCTGATATCGTCCACACGCATTCTGCCAAGGCGGGTATCCTCGGCCGTTTCGCCGCAGACGCCCTTCGCCGCAAGGTCAAACGAAGACGGCGTACCTGCATCGTCCATACGATCCACGGACTGGCCTTTCATCCCTATCAAAGCACAAAGCTGAATCGCCTTTATATCGCTGTCGAAAAAGCCGCCGCCAAACGCACCGACCGTTTTATCTGCGTCGCCGACGCCATGACCGAAAAAGCGCTCGCCGCGGGGATCGGCACACCTGACGATTTTGTGACCGCGTATTCGGCTATCGACGAGCAGGCGTTTCTCCAGCACCCCGGCACCGGGCAGGTCGCGGCTTTTCGCCGCAAGCATCACATCGGCGCCCAGGCCGTCGTGCTCGTCACCATCGCACGGCTTGCCGAACTCAAGGGCCACGATTACATCATCGAATCCGCCAAAACGCTGGCCGCCAAATATGAAAACTGCCTCTGGCTCTTCGTCGGCGACGGACACCTCACACAACAGATCAAATCGCAGATCCAACTGGCAGGCCTCGGATACAAATTCCGCTTCACCGGCCTGCTGCCGCCCGAGGAGATACCGCTTGCCATACACGCCTCCGATATACTCGTCCACTGCTCACTCCGCGAGGGCCTGGCGCGTGTGCTGCCACAGGCGATGCTCTGCGGCAAGCCGGTGGTAAGCTTCGACATCGACGGCGCCGCCGAAGTCGTAAACGACAGCACGGGCTTGCTCATCGAACCCGAAAATACCGCCCAGATCACCGGCGCCTGTCGAAAACTGATCGAAGACCCCGACTTGCGCCAAACCCTCGGCGAAAACGCCCGCCAGTCAGTCATAAAAAAATTCGCACCCGAAACAATGGTCCAGGTCATAGAAGACACTTACAACAAACTGACCAACTGCCCCACACAAGCATTGTAGGGGCAACCCCTGCGGTTGCCCTTACCTGCCGGGAGCAAGCAAGTCAATAGTGTCGATGCCGAAGAAGAGATTGGATGAAGCTGAGTTTTTGGGCGCCGCTGTAAATCGTATGCGGTGTCTGCCGGCTGGGAGATTGTATATGCCCAACTCCAATGAACCTGACGGGCAGACACGGCCGGAATAGAGGTCGAAGACGGCTTGCGGCTTCTTGCCGTCAACGGTGACACCGATTGTTCCGTAGTCCGGGGCGGCAGTAGCCAACAAGCGGACCCGGTACCGGCCGGATTTTCTGACGGCGAAACTCACCTCCAGGAATCCGTTCTTCTCAGTCCTGCAAAAAAGATGCTTGCCCTGGCTCCACATTTTAGCCCCCCATTTATTCATGCCCTGGGACGCCGTAACACAGCCGTCTTTTGCGAGCACGCTTAAGTCCTCGGCCTCAAAACGCTCGATCGGCAATTCAGAATCCGCAGCGCCGAGTTGGATCCAGAGGGCATCGTTGGCATAGGCTCGAACGTAGGCATAGGAAATCAGCCCGTAGCCTCCGTTTCCCCACTGCCTGCCCTTGCTGTTGCGAAACTGGAAGACTCCGCCGCCGGGCCTGCTTGCATCTTTCCGGCAGCCAACAAGCACAATACTGTGCCCGTCAAAAACATCCCGCGCCGGTGGTACATCCAGAAGTTTGTCGCCCTTCAGTTTCTTTGGCCAGCGTAACCCGCATGCGACGGGATGACTTCGGGCCAGCGCCTTCTTGATGACAGCCAACTGCACGTCGGAAAGTTTCCGCTTGATGTCCCAGCGTTTGATCCAGTGCGCTCTCCATCGCTGCCTGCGCATTCCGGCATCGGTTAGAGTTGCGGCTGACGGCCGACGATCGGAATCGCTTGCCAGTGCGTAAGGCATAAGAGCATCCTTACAAATACCTAACGTATTGAGACCGACGACGGCCTCGTAGAACATAGCCTGATCGCCTTTTCGCCCTGTGGCTTCGTTGGCGGCCCAAACCAGGAACTCCTCGCAGAGCGGCCCGTGCGGTGCGGGGGTGTGGCGGGCGTATTCAAAGCCGGCAAGCGCGGTAATGGCAAAGAGAGAACATGTATCACGCCGGCCTTGAGATTTGGGCGCAAGGCCGAACCTGGCAAACTCATCCACCAGGCTGACATTTTTCGAGACGCCGGGTAGTGCTTCGGCTTGCACACCACCAGCGGCAAAGAATGCGCCGAAGACACAGATCACAAAGACAATGTGGCGAAAGTATTTCAGTTTGAATTCTCCGTTCAGTATTGATTTCACTGAGCTGCTCCCAAAGACTCTCCATCCAATAGCATACCGCCATTTCCTGCCTGTGCAAGAAGATTCCCGACAAGCAGACTGGCAACAGCAGTAACGTGTTCTCCGGGGCACAGTGGTTTCGCTGCTCATACATACACTTGCGGACATAGAACAACTTTTACCCCCCCCAAAAATAACTTGACAACTGTTATGGGACCTGTGTATAATATAAACTGTTAATTAGGAGGTATATCGTGACGTGGCGGAATGCACAAAAGTTGCCAAGATGGGAGAAAATTCGTCAAAGGGGATGAACTATATTCTAAGTAGACTAAAATATTGCTCATGTGAGCAAAAGAGGTGATGTAAGATCCGGTTTCATGGTTTTTTGAAAGGAGAGGGTAATGAAAAAAGCGTTTCTATTGGTAATAGGGCTTTGTGTCTTTGCCGGATCGGTTTCGGCGGACTATGCAAACCCACCCGGATGGGAAAATGACCCCTATTTTACGCACCAGAGTTGGAGCTTCGGCACCCCCACCAATCCGTCGGCGTCTGATGATGGTGGAGCAGGCAATCCTTTTGGCGACGATGCGACCGTGACTTTCAGCAATGCCACGTGGGAGGATGATCTGGGGATGATGTATGATCCATCCACATTCCAGGAGTTGGGGTTACGTCAGGGTGGCTGGGCCATTAACGGACCGCAAGACGGGACGGAGTGGTTCAGAGTTCACATTCCCAACCAGCGCGACGAGAACATGTACAAGGA
>JAGHBX010000165.1 GCA_021160785.1 Planctomycetota bacterium
ATTCATCGAGTTTCCCTATCGGCCATCTACCGTAGGGCGACGGATAGAACTGCTCGCTGACGCTGAGCATCACCTTATGCCGCGGATCGTCGTCTAAGCCCACGATATCATGGATCGCCAATTGTTTCGACAACTCAAACTGGTCCGGCGCAAGTGCAGGCCGAAGTATGATATCGGCATATACCTCTAATGCCTCGCTCAGGTTTCTTGCCTCAAGAGCAGCACCGAGGGCCAGGTGGTCGGTCGACACGGAAGTGTTGCGATGCAGCCCCAGGCCGTCGAGGACGTCGATAAGCTGCCGGCTGTTTCGCTCGCCCGCACCGCGGAATATCCAGTCGCTGATCACCGCACCGGCGCCGCAGCAGCCCTCCGGCAGCCTGGCGGCGCCCGCCGGCAGCAAAAAGCCAAACGCCACAGAACCGACACCCGCCATCTGCTCGCCAAGAACAACCAGCCCGTTGCTCAAAACAAATTTATCAACCGTTTTCGCCATAATACCCTTCACACTCTCAAGATTTTCGGCAGAGTCTACCAGCAGTTGGGACGCTTTTCAAACACAAATTCCCACTGTCCTGTGCAAAAATTAATATTCGGCTCAAAATCCTGAATTTTGGTTTTCGTTTTTGAAATCTTGCTCATTGAAAACTGAATATTGAAAGCTTAGCGACTGATAATCTTTATCGCAAGATTAACTTTGACAAATCTTTCGAAATTGATGTAGACCTTTTCCGCCTTGCTTTGCAATCAGCCTAATTATTGTGCTTTAGATTTTCATCTTAAGCGACTCGACTGTATACGTGATGCAGTCCGCTAAGAATTGGCTTACTAACGATCTTGCCATCTTTTTGGATTGGTCTACGTTCAGGCGAATCCTTATCAAGGGACATATGAGTTCCCAATTGATATTTGGCCTGCCGATTCTTCGAGATTTCCGTTTCCAGTAAAGCTTGAAGCCTTTGAAATTAACAAGTTCGAATTTTTGAGTAGGACAGGCATTTTTGGGCTAATATTGGATTTCTGCAGTACAGGATTAAATTGTAAGTGCCGCCCCTGCAAGGTTTTACGAATGAGAGTGTTGGGGCTCGAACCCAAGACCTACGGCTTAAAAGGCCGTTGCTCTACCAACTGAGCTACACTCCCGAAGAATTCTAAGTTGCCGCAACATAACAACTTCCTGTACATGCTGTCAACCCTTTTTTGGTCTCAAGAGTCACCGCTCAGCCTCGCAGCCCCAACTCTGCTACTTGCAGACTCTCAAGAACCCGCCCCCGCCGACAGTTTAGCTCTCGAAATATACGCCGTCCTTTACAAGCTTGTCTCTCAATTTACGATACGGCAGATCACGTGTACCCATGTTTCCGGCGGCACAGAGAGCGGCTGCTGTACCTGCGGCCTGTCCCTGCCCCATGCAGCATACGGTGTTTCTGGTGGACATGTGGGCTCGGTGGTCCGAGGTTATCATCATGCCGGCGGCGTAGAGGTTTTCGATTCCCGCAACGACCAGCGCACGATAGGGGATGCCGTACGTGCCGCCGTCTTTGACCTGGTAACGCGGAGCCGAGTCGTGAAAACCGTAGGCCATGATGTCATCGTCGAAATGTCTGCCTTCGATGACGTCTTCGTGTGAAATGTCGTAGTCGCAGTTGATGAGTCGGCCGCGGCGGATGTTAAGTGTGGGGCTGGTTCGAGCCATGAAGGCCTTCTTGCAGCCGGGGACATACTTCCTGAATAGTTCGACGGCCTTTGCCTGGCGCTTTCTTACTTCGAGTTCGGCTTTTGCCATGTCGTCACGGTTAATGACGCTACCGGGAATTTTGAAATTGCACTTAACGAACATGAGGTAATTGTCATGCACGGTGGTTATCATCGAAGACATGCCGATCTTTCCTGCCCCCTTCCGGAAATCGCCGGCCAGGCCCCCATTGAAACGTACTACTTTGCCGTCTTCGCCGCTACGTATACCATGGGCAAGTTGATTGGACCCGCCGTTCGCTTCGAGGTGGGCAAGATAGCCCTCTAAATCCACATTCGCCAAACCAATACTGTTGCAGCAGGCATAGTCGTTGGGCACTGTGTAATCGGCGTCGGCAAATGCGGCCAGGTCCCCGTAGGCCGAGCAGTCCACGAATGCTTTGGCGTAGATCGCCTCTCTGCCGGAGCGGCTGTCTATGATCGCGCCTCTTATCCGGCTGCCGTCGGTAATGGCGCCGGTAAGCAGTGTGTTTACGGCTATGAATACACCGGCCTCATCGAGCATTTCCATAGTGACAAGTTTGTAAAGCTCGGTGTCGATTGCGGTGCACACAGAATCGTAGTTGAAGCCTCTGGACATCTCGGCATGACCGGATGTGCCGCCGACCTTCAAAAGGCGGTCGATAATCTGCTGGGGAATCCCTCGCACAACCTGGGTTTTCTTTACTCCGTCAAAAGCCTTCCAGAGGTTATAGAAGCTGTGAAGCGCAGTGCCGCCTTCTGTAACGGTTCCGCCGGTGTAGCCTTTGCGCTCTATCAAAATCGTCTTGGCGCCGTTGCGTGCCGCCGCCATCGCCGCCACCACACCCCCCGTACCGGCGCCGGCAACGACCACGTCGAAGTGCCTGATCGGCAGATTCTTCGGCGGCTCGAGATAATGACCCTTTTCCTGAGCAACGTTCTTTTGAGCATTTGACTCCCGGCAGCCGGCAAGCATACCGGTACCTAACAAGAGACCACTTTTCGAAAATTCCCGACGATCCATTTCCTTCTCCTTTTCTAAGGTTGATTTCCTACCGCCGAAGGCAGGGTAACCGCATCTAAATTTTTTGTGATTCAAGAGGTCGCCAGCGACAGTCCGATAACTCCTGTATGAGTCGTTATATTATTATTATACAGGAGGTTACGAATGAGCACAAGATTATTAGATTACTTTCGCGATGTTACGGATCCCAGAGTTGAGCGGACAAAATTACACAAATTGGAAGATATTCTGGCGATAGCGATTTGTGCCACTATTTGCGGAGCCCGGGGCTGGTATGAGATGGCCTTTTTCGGTCAATGCAAACAGCAATGGTTCAAAACGTTTTTGGAACTGCCTAACGGAATACCCACTGACGACACTTTTCGACGAGTAATTTCGGCATTGCGGCCTGACGAATTTGAAGCATGTTTTCAGCGATGGACCAAAGCTGTTTCGAATAATCAGAGTGACGTCATTGCAATTGACGGCAAAACACTGCGGCGGTCACATGACAATGCCAATGACAAATCCGCGATCCATATTGTCAGTGCATGGGCTTGCGAAAACAAAATGGTCTTCGGTCAGATTGCCACCGATGAGAAAAGCAATGAAATCACCGCAATCCCAAAATTGCTTGAAATGCTCGTTTTAGATGGTTCTGTGGTAACGATAGACGCAATGGGTTGCCAGAAAAAGATTGCTGAAAAGATAATTGACAGCAACGGTGACTATATTTTTAGTCTCAAAGGCAATCACGGCACATTGCATAAAGAAGTGAAATTGTTTCTGGATGATGCGATTGCTAATGGCGGTGATTATGATTATAATCAAACTACAGATGGCGGCCATGGCCGGGTTGAAATGCGAAAAGTTTGGTACTGCCAAGATGTTCAGTGGATACAAGACTGCAAAGATTGGCCTGGTTTATCGAGCCTTGTTGCTGTCGAAT
>JAGHBX010000637.1 GCA_021160785.1 Planctomycetota bacterium
GATATCTTTTACCTTCACAGCCGGCTGCTTGAACGAAGCGTCAAGGTGACGGATGCTCTCGGCGGCGGGTCGTTGACGGCGCTGCCGATTGTCGAGACGCTCGAAGGGCAGGTCAGCGCTTATATACCCACGAATGTCATCTCGATTACGGACGGGCAGATTTATCTGGATCGCGAGTTGTTCCTGTCGGGTGTTCGGCCGGCCATCAACGTCGGCATAAGCGTCAGCCGTGTCGGAGGCCATGCCCAGCCGGAGGCGATGAAAAAGGTCGCGCCGAAACTGCGGCTTGACCTGGCGGCGTTTCGCGAGTTGCAGAGTTTTGCCAGGCTCGGCACGGAACTCGATCCGGCGGCCCAGAAACAACTCGATCTTGGCTGTCGAATGGTGGAGGTGCTAAAGCAAAAGCAGTTTGCGCCGTTGAGTGTTGGCGAGCAGGTCATCAGTATTCTGGCGGGTTCGTCGGGACTGCTTGCCGATATTGAGGTCTCAAGAGTTGCGCATTTCGTTGAAGAACTGTTGTCGTGGATCAAGCTTGAGGCCCCGGAGTACATAGGCGCGATTGATGAAACCGGGGAGTTGAATGATGAACTTATTGAGAGTATCAAGGATGCGATTGAGGCCTTCAAGACGATGTACAGGTTTTCGTTTGGAGGGTAGGGCGGTTTAATGGCTTCGACACGTCAGATATTACAGCGTCGCTCTGCGGCCGAGAACATCGGCAAGGTGACCCATACGATGGAGACGGTGAGCGCCGTGCGGTATCGGCAGTACTACCGAATGTGGGCCGAAAGCCAGGAGTTCTATAATGTGCTGGCGCAATTGGCGTATCTTGTCGTGACGGCCGAAGAGACTATCGATCACCCTTTGATGCTGGAAAACGGCTCCGATTGCCACGCCCTGATAGTGACCGGCAGCAACCGCGGGTTGTGCGGCGGCCATAATATCAATATCGCCCGCCTTCTGGATGTTCATGTCAAGATGGCCAAGCGGTTTGGTAAGAAGTTGAAGATTTTTGCCCAGGGCAAAAAGCTTGCCGTGTATCTGGCCAACAGGGGCATTGAGCCTGAACAGGTCCTTGACGCTTTTGAGGAAGTGCCGGATGTCGCCCAGGCAAGGGAGATGGCCGCCGACTTCATCGAACAGTATGCCCAAGGCGAGATCGGACGGCTGAGCGTGGTTTACACGCGGTTCTTTTCGCCGGCCAACCAGCAGGCCCAGACGCTGACGATCCTGCCGGTGGCGGACCTGATCGACGATTTGACAACGCGGGCGACGGTGATATGGCCTTGGGAACTGGTGTTTGAGGATTTTCTGCTGAGTCCGTCGGCTGAGGAGATCTTTGACGGGCTGGCGAGGATGATGATCCGTACGGCGTTGTCGAGTTGTTTTCTGGATGCGGCTCTGAGTGAGCACTTAGGCAGGGTTATCGCGATGCGAAGCGCAACAGACAATGCAGAAGATATGATAGAAGAATTGACGCGCCACTACAATCGCGCCAGGCAAAGCCGCATAACGAGCGAAATGTTGGACATAATCGGCGGCGTCGAAGCAGCGCGATAGAGCAGGTGTTTTAATGTGGCATGGGCATCTTGCCCATGGCTCACGGGCAGGATGCCCGTGCCACATTTTGTTAGAAGTTCTAAGAAATATGGATTGAGTGCTTGAAATGAACAAAGGCAGGGTTATACAGGTTATCGGCAGCATATTTGACGTCGAGTTTTTCGGCGAGGACTTGCCGCACATTTACAATGCGATAAAAATTGTCGCACGGCAGGAGGGCGGTGACTTCGAACTTGTCGGCGAGGTGCAGCAGCATTTGGGCGATGGACGCGTCCGCGCCGTTGCATTAGGCTCGACATTGGGGCTTCGGCGCGGCATGGAGGTTGTCGATACGGGCGGGGCGCTCCAGGTTCCGGTCGGCAAAGAAACGTTAGGACGCGTATTCAATGTGTTGGGTGAGCCGGTCGACGGGCTGGGACCGGTAACTTCGGCGGAGAAAAGATCGATCCATCGCCCGCCGCCCAAATTCGTGGATCTTAGCGCCAAGTCGGAGATGTTCGAGACCGGCATCAAGGTTATTGATCTTTTGTGCCCGTTTGTCAAGGGCGGCAAGACCGGACTTTTCGGTGGGGCGGGTGTCGGCAAGACCATTATAATCCAGGAACTCATCGCCCGGATCGCCACTGTGCACGGCGGGTATTCGGTTTTTGCCGGCGTCGGCGAGCGAACGCGCGAGGGCAACGACCTGTGGCTCGAGATGCAGAAGACTCGTATCGGAGAGACTCAGACAAGTGTGCTCGATAATACCTGCCTTGTATTCGGCCAGATGAACGAGCCGCCGGGCGCGCGGCTGCGGGTTGCCCTGACCGCACTGACGATGGCCGAGTATCTCTGTGAAATGAGCGGCAGCGAGACGCTTTTGTTTATTGATAATATTTTCCGGTTCAGCCAGGCGGGTTCTGAGGTTTCGGCGCTTTTGGGGCGGATTCCGTCGGCGGTGGGATATCAGCCGACGTTGGCGACGGAGATGGGACAGTTGCAGGAGCGTATCGCCTCGACATCGTCAGCGGGTGCGATTACGTCGGTGCAGGCGATCTATGTTCCCGCCGACGACCTGACAGACCCTGCGCCGGCGGCGACATTTAGCCATCTGGATTCGTCCATTGTGCTGAGCCGCGCGATCACGGAGAAGGGTATCTATCCGGCGGTGGACCCGCTGGAAAGCTCCTCGCGAATACTCGATGCCAATATCGTGGGTCAGGAGCACTACGATATCGCTCAGCAGGTGCTGGAATATCTTCAGCGATATCACGATCTTCAGGATATTGTGGCGATCCTGGGGGTCGATGAGTTGAGTCCTGGCGACCAGACAATCGTTGCGCGGGCGCGGAGGCTGGAGCGGTTCTTTTCGCAGCCGTTTACCGTTACCAAACAATTTACCGGTCTCGATGGCAAATACGTAACCGCCGCCGAGACCGTCCGAAGCTGCCGCGAAATCTGCGAGGGCAAGTGGGACCATTTGCCCGAACAGGCGTTTATGTTCACGGGCAAGGTTGAGGATGCCGCAGAGAAAGCGTGATTATGTATTGTAGATTGTAGATTTTAGATTGTATGGAATCGCCTTCGGCGATGGTGTCTTGGCAGATCCTTCGACTGCGTTCGGGATGACATTCGCTGGGCTGGGGATGATGTTAAGGGGCAGATGATATGGTTAGAATATCGAGTGGTTTTTTTCGGTGTGTTCTGCTGACGCCGACGGGCAAGGTGTTAGACTGTCGGACGAGCGGGCTTGTGCTGCCGGTCCATGACGGGCTCATGGGCGTTTTGCGAAACCATTCGCCGATGCTGTGCAAATTAGGCAAAGGCATCCTGCAGGTGCGCGATATTCCAGAGAAGGGCGATGCGTTCTATCTTATTGACGGAGGCTTTGCACGAATCAGCGAAAACTTTGTAACGGTACTGACTTATGAGGTGGTGACCTTTGAGGGTATGGATCGCGAAACGGCCGAGCATCTGGTCTCGCGGGCAAAGAGCGTAGTGGTGGGGGGGGATTATATTCGTCAAACGGAGAAAATGGCGAGCGATAAGGCGGCTTTGCTGGTCAAGATGGGCGAGATGACGGGCATTATCCGCAAAGATTAGCCCGCGGGTTTTGCAAAACGCCGCTGGCGGTTGCTGGTTGGCGGAATTATCGGGCCTGCCCCGGGCGTAATGGCGAAGGGTTTTCTGCGTAGCGAATTTAGTTGCTTTTTGGTCATAAAGCGGTTATCATGGTTATCATAGATACTTTACGAGGTTTCTGATGGCCAACGTATCCCGGAATCGTACAAGTCAGGAGGGTTTGCCGGTTAATCCGGTTGTGGCGGATTATGTCAAGACTCTGGGCAACGAGCACAAGATGTTAGTGGTGCTGAAGGCTCAGCTTTACGGCGGCCGATGGGAGCCGATGCTGGACGATCTGAAGAATCGTCTTGCGGGGAAACCGTATATTTTTAAGCTTACCAACCGGATCAATGACGATGTTGAGCGGATCGGCGAGATGCGGGAGTTTGAAGAAGCGCATGATGTGGATCTGGCCGACCATGTGGAATTGTCGTGAACGCCGGTCGCCATGGAGGGCGTGTGGTTCTGAGTCTTGTTAGGTGATGAAAATCAGAGGTGGCAGCATGTTGCGAAATATCGTTTTGATATGTTTGGTGTTTTCGGTGATCAATGTGGTTTTTGCCGGTTCCGAGCCGACCGGCGCGCCCCGTACGGCGATGGAGGAGTTGCTTGTTTCTCCGGAGTTGCTCGAACGCGGGGCGCTTGAAATGTGCTGGCAGGTGTATCTGCCCCTGAAAGATCCCGAGCAGATTGACCGCATGTATGTCTTCGAGAAATATGTTTATGTGCTGACAAACAGCAATTACCTCTACTGCATCGATAAGGAGAAAAAGGCCGTTTGGTTCGGCACGCAATTAGCTATACGCGGTTTCCCGATCACTGAGCCACTGTACCATGAGGGCGATCTGTGGTTTATGGTTGGCAATGAGCTGCGCATTGTCAGTCCCAAGACGAGGAAGATTGAGAAACGAAAGCGTCTGAGGATGTTGGGAGGGGGCGCCGCCAGCGCCATAGTCCGCAACAAGGAGCATCTTTACACGCTCGCCAGCGACAAGCGACTGCATTCGTTTGTTGTCGATGGCTTCTGGCGGGATTTCATGGTTGCCGCCCCCGACGGTTCCCGGATCAACTCGCTTGTGGCCGATGACAAATTCCTGGTGTTTACCACCGAGTCGGGCAATGTCGTTAGCATCTTCCCCGATCGGGCAAAGCGGCGGTGGCAGTACGACGTGGTGGGCAAAATTGTCGCGCCGCTCGTTCGCCAGGACGAATGGCTGTATGTGGGCAGTACAAACACCAAGCTTTACAAACTCAATATAAGAAACGGTCGGGCCGCATGGGGCGAAGCGTTTCATGCAGGCGACGTGTTGAAGAAAGCGGCTGTGTTGGGCGACAAGGTTCTCTATCAAAGCACCGACCACAATGGAGTGTATGCGATTGACAAGGCGACCGGTCGAATGGTATGGCAGTCGCCGCGCGGCGTAGACGTCCTGGTTGAGGTCGGCGTCAGGGCGTATGTTTTTGCAGAGCCCGGCGTACTCATCGTAATGGACAATGCCGAGGCCAGGCAACTATATGCGGTGAATTTCGCCAACGTGAAGAAATATGCAGTCAATACGGTCGATAAGGCGATCTATGTCGCCGACCTGAACGGCAGGGTAATGTGTATCGCCGAGAAGAGCCGATAGTTTCGCGGCTAAAATTATATAACAGGACAACTCGAACATAAGGAGATGTGCAGAAATGGATGTCAAGATCAAGACGGCACTGGTGAGCGTGTCGGACAAGGAAGGGATAGTTGAGTTTGCAGGGATGCTCAGCAAAATGGGGGTCAAAATAATCAGCACGGGGGGGACCGCACGGAAACTCAGCGAAGCCGGCATTGAGGTGGTAAGCGTCGATTCGGTGACGGGATTTCCCGAGATGATGGACGGGCGTGTCAAGACGCTGCACCCGAAGATTCACGGGGGGTTGCTCGCACTTCGCGACAAGGCCGAGCACGCCACGGCATTGAAAGAGCACGACATCGAGCCGATAGACCTTGTCTGCGTGAACCTTTATCCGTTCGAGCAGACGATTGCGCGCCAGGGATGCACGCCGGCCGAGGCGATCGAGAATATCGATATCGGCGGTCCGAGCATGGTCCGCTCGGGCGCAAAAAACCACATGTACGTCACCGTAGTGACCGGTCCGGAGCAGTACGAGCGGGTCATCGATGAAATGCGATCCAACGACGGTGCCGTCACCGAGGAGTTGCGGAAAGACTGTGCGAGAATAGCTTTCGGGTTGACTGCGTCTTACGATGCGGCGATCTCGAACTATCTAAACAGCCAGGCCGACATTGCGTATCCCGAGCGGGTATCGTTAGCGGCGACCAAGCAGGCCGATCTGCGATACGGAGAGAACCCGCATCAGACGGCTGCATTTTACAGACTTCCGTCAAGCGGCGAGATGAGCGTCGGAAGCGCCGACCTCTTGGGCGGCGGAGTGCCGATAAGCTTCAACAACCTGCTTGATGTCAATGCCGCATGGGAACTCGTAAAGGAATTCGACGAGCCCGCCGCGATAGTCGTCAAGCACCTCAATCCGTGCGGCTGCGCCGTTGACGACGACATTACCGTCGCCTACGAAAAGGCCTACCTGGGCGATGTGGTAAGCGCTTTCGGCAGTATCGTGGCGGTGAACCGCAAGGTGGATGTTGGGCTTGCGACCACAATAATGGAATCCTACAGCAGGTTCGGCAAGGTGGCGGGCGCTGCCGGTTTCTTTGCCGAGGTGATCGTAGCGCCGGAGTTTGACGCAGATGCCGTCGAAGCGATACGAACGCTGAAGCAGTGGGGTCAGCGAGTTCGCCTGATGGCGACCGGACCGATCGACCGTGCGAAAATTGACGACAGCGAGTACGATGTCCGCTGCATTGTGGGTGGACTGCTCCTGCAAAAGCGGGACCTCGTCGGCTGGGAGCCGGATGAACTTACTTATCCGACCAAAGCCAGGCCGACGCCGGAGCAAATGGAGGACCTGCGGATCGCGTGGTTGACCGCCAAGCATGTCAAGAGCAACACGATTACGTTAGTCAACGGCAGAAAGCTCGTCGGCGTGGGCGCCGGCCAGATGAACCGTGTCGAATCAGGCCTGATCGCCTTCAAGAATGCCGGCGACGCCAGCAAAGGGGCCTGCCTGGGCTCCGACGCGTTCTTCCCGTTCCCCGACAACGTAGTCAATGCCGCCAAAGCAGGTGTCGCATGCATCGTCCAGCCGGGCGGCTCAAAGAAAGACAATGAGACCATCGCCGCCGCCGACAAGGCGGGCATCGCAATGGTATTTACAGGAAAGCGCCACTTCAAGCATTGACCGCCGATAGTGTGCAGACGAAAAACAACAGTACTTCATTAAATAGAGAAAGCCCGGTTTTCCGCCGGGCTTTCTCTTTTGGTATTATACAAGATATTTCTGTTATTTCTTTTTTGGTTTTAGTCCTGCCGCTCTTCTTAGTTTTTTTGCCATGTCGGTTTTTTCCCAGGTGAAGTTGGGGTTGTTTGCCCCGAAGTGGCCGTTGCGTGCGGTTTCCTCGAAGATTGGTCTTTGCAGTTTGAGGTGTTTGATCATGGCCTTGGGAGTCAGGGGGAAGTGTTTGACCACGAGTTCTTCGATGAGTCTTTCGTCGACTTTTGCCGTTCCCTCGGTGTCTACGAGGACCGAGAGCGGTTCTGCGACACCGATTGCGTAGGCTAATTGCACTTCGCATGCGTCGGCGAGTCCTGCGGCAACGATGTTCTTTGCGACATAGCGGGCCATGTAGTTTGCCGTTCTGTCGACTTTTGAGGGGTCTTTTCCGCTGAAGGCGCCTCCGCCGTGGCTGCCGCGTCCGCCGTAGGTGTCCACGATGATCTTTCTGCCGGTGAGGCCGCAGTCGCCCTTGGGTCCGCCCACGACGAATCTGCCCGTGGGATTGACATGGATAATGAGTTTCTTGTCCACGAGTTTCTTCGGAAGCACGGGCATGATCACGTTAGCAATGATTTCCTTCTTGATGGTGGAGTACTTAACGTCGGGGCTGTGCTGGGTGGATACCAGAACCGTATGTATCCGCTTGGGTTTGCCGTTGTCGCCGTATTCCACGGTTACCTGGCTTTTGCCGTCGGGTCGCAGCCATTTCATTTTGCCCGTCTGGCGCATTTTCGCCAGGCGCTCGGTCAGCTTATGAGCTAATGAAATTGGCATCGGCATAAGGCTCGGTGTTTCACGGCATGCAAAACCGAACATGAGTCCCTGATCGCCGGCGCCTTGTTCTTTGTGCAGGCCTTTGCCTTCGGTTACGCCCTGCGAGATATCGGGGCTTTGCTTGTCTAAGGTGACGACAACAGCGCAGTTTTCGTAATCGAAGCCTGCTTGAGGATCGGTATATCCGATTTTCTTAATTGTATCGCGAGCAACGGCGGCAATATCAACGTATCCTTTGGTTGTCACTTCTCCTGCAATGACCACAAGTCCGGTTGTCACCAGCGTTTCGCAAGCGACCCTGCTGTTGGGGTCCTGTTCGATCATCGCGTCGAGAATCGCATCCGATATCTGGTCGGCCACCTTGTCGGGATGTCCCATGGTGACCGATTCACTGGTGAAAAGATGGCTTCGTCCGCCGTTGCGGCGGCTACCCGTACTTATTTGCTTTGTCACAAAAGTCTCCTTTGCATTACGTTATGCGTTTTTTTCACAAACCGTGTAATATAGCGATTTTGCCGGTTGTGTCAAACGATAAGACATACATCCGTGAAAAAGAATACAGATGGTGATTGCTATTTGTTCGTTTGTTCGTTCAGGCGCCAGTCATATTTGATGAATTCAACCTCGTAGTCTTTTGATTCTACGTATTTCAGGTCGTCCGGAGGGATATATTTGCTGATGCAGTTGAGGTATGCCTGAATAGGTGCGGGCCTGTCGCGGAACTTCTTGATGTCACCGTATTTTTCGATAAAATAGCTCTTGTACCAGTCAAAAATGACTCCCAACTGGATGGTTTTTTCCTGATGGTCTATCCTGAGCCCCTGCGGTGTCGCCAGAAACTTCCTGACCTGGTTATCGAGTTGTTTATCGAGTTTATCCGGGTAATACGGCTCGTTGCGCAGCAAGGCGCCGCCTAACGTTGCGTATGAGAAAGTGAAACATATCCTGGGGTCCTTGAACTTCTTCATCAGTATTTCTCTCTCAATTTCACGCAATGTGTATTCGATACCCATCACGTCGAAATACTTCTTGGTCCAGGCCCCGGGGATGTGAACGATGCTGTTTGGCGGTGAAAGGGGCTTCCACCACAAGGGTTTTATAGGATAGTTCTCAACGACAAGACTCAAGGTGAGGATATTGTAGGCATTGATCCAGAAAGCGATTTGTTCGTTGTCGGACCATTGAAAGTATTTTACGGGGTCAATGTTGCCAAAAGCCCTGGTGGCGGCGATAAGTCTGGACCTCTTGCGTCTGAGGTTCTTATAATCGACCTTGCCGTGCTTGTCCACGAAGGTTGTAAGAACGTATTTACATTTCTCGTACAGGTCCGGGGCGGCAAGCTCAGAGTTGGGCTTCTGTCCGTTTTCCGATTTGCCGGTGTCGTCCAAGCGTGCTTCTTCTGCCGAGGTCTTCTCAGAATCGGTAGAGGCCTCGGTTTTGGGCGGTTCCTGGGCTTTGGTTACAGGTGGTTTTTCATCGGTTTCCTTCGGCGATTCCTTGTCTGAATCGCTCGTGGTCTCGCTTGTGGGCGCTTTTTCGGATTCTGTTGCAGGTTGTATCTCGATACGGGCGGTTTGCTCCGGCCTGGTCGCCGATTCGCTTGTTTCCTTTGGTTCGGCGTCGGCAGTCTCCGACGGGGCGGCTGTCGCCGGAGATAAAGTGCTCGGTTCCGTTTCGGCAGGGGTCTCTTGCGGAGTCTCGGTCTTTTCCTGCACTTCCGTGATCGCTGGTGGCGCCGCAGGCGCGGCGGATCCATCAGGCTGACAGCCGACCGTCCACGCTGCCGAGACAAATATAATGACGACCAATAAACGCTTAATCATGTTAGCTCGCTCTTGCATAAAATCCGATGCACCATAATAACGTTAATATGGTAGCGTTTAATCCCTTCTTTTCAAAGGTTTAATTATGACATGAAAACACAACATCCGCTACGACGAACCCACAATTTTTGTTGTGCCCGCTTGACAATTATCTACTCTGTCCATAATCCATAAGTTCAGTGTCAGGAAACATTTATTTCAAAACCCGGCAAAAAGACCGTGGTTTTGGATTACTTCGGCAAAGTGAGTGCCCGTCATAACCAAATCATGCCCGCCAAGCCGCACGCCGCCGCCAGGAAAGCCTAAGTGCTGTTATTATAAGACGTTGGAGGTGATCGGTATTGATGTGCAGATGCACAAGTCCCGCGGCAATCCGGCGTCGTGAATTATCTTGACTTGCGGCGTGCAATAAGTTATTCTTGAAACCGTACTATTTGGTTAATTTAGACATTTCGAGGAAAGCCTGGGCATGATTTGCAAGAGGATTTGTTTGTTTTTTGCGGTATTGGGCGTCTCGGCGACGTATTCAAGTGTTTTCGCTCTAAACTCGACGGAAATCGAAGCGATTCGCACCGTCAAGTATAAGAGCAAGGCCAAGCTAAGCACCGGCGACAAAGGTGTCATCGAGACCTTTGTTCGTTCAGGTTTGCAGGAACTGCTGCTTGAAGAGGATCCCTGGGAGGCGGTTGTTATCCGTGTGGAGATTGTTGCCCAGAGAGGCGGCAGTGAGCTTAGCCCGTATTCGGCGGCATTCATCGAGGCGGCGGCAAAGAATCTCAAGGCGACTATCGAGGATGCAGGGCGGTTGCAGGACGCCGATCGCCGGCAGCGTCTGCTTTTGAATCTGCTGATTATCGCCGCCGATCGCGAGAGCACGGAAATGGCTGACATCGGATTTGACATGCTTTCAAGCCCTAATGCCGCTATCCAGTACTGGGCGGTCAAGACGGTGGCAAGTCCTGCGATTGCATCGCAACTGAAATCGCCGATCACCGGGGATGAAGATTTGGCGCGGCGCATCATCGGCGAGTTGGACAAGGCCGTCGGCAGGGGCCTGGCGCCGGAAGGAATGCGCCTGGTCGTCGAATTTGCCGATGCGATTGACACCCCCGAGGCCAGGGCGCTGGTATTGAAGATCGCCGATTTACGTATGGGCCTGTATGAAAAATGGACGGTCAAGTATGAATTGATGGACATAATGGTGCTGTCCGCCCTTGGCAGGCAGATTATGTCAGAGACTGATGCCCCCAAACGCCTGACGGCCTGTCGCAAGTTCGGACAGTTGTATTCGTACGTCATCGAGAGGTTCATACTCGGCGGGCAGGTTCTTTCACCCGGGCAGAAGCAGCAGGTGGCGTCTGTCATAGCCGAGGTCGAGAACACGATTGCCGGCAAGCTGTTGGCGCAGTCCCAGGTACGCCTGAAAAAGGCGATCGAGTCGGGAAAGGTCTCTACGCTGGAAAGTGCAAGAAAGCTTCTTCTGGGCAGCCCGGGGCAAGCCGGATCGCTGCCGGCAAAACTGAGATTCGATTACGGCAAGACAGCCGCGGGAACTACGGCGACGGCGCCGAAGAGGCTCAAACCGCCGCCTCCGCCGCCAGGGACAAGCGAGCAGGGATCGCCGGCGCCGTAGCGGGACAGCCTGTTGTGCTAAACGTGTCGCAGGGATTTGCGACGATGCTTTGTGAATATGCTGTAGGAGGGAATCAAAAAAGGAGTTTTGATAATGAACAAGCAGCGTATGTTAACTTCAATTCTGTGTGTGGTTCTGGCGGCGGCTTTCTTAGCCGGCTGCAGAAAACCTGCTCCGCAAGAAACTTCGACCGAGACCGCCTACGATCCCAGGACCGATCCGCTGGTCAATCCACCTTCACTGTTTACGCCGCCGCCGGAGGACGTTTCCGAGATAGCCTCCGACGAAACTCTGTACCTTCAGCTTGACGGCAACCCGAACACATTGAATCCGCTTTTCGTGTCGTCGATGTATGATTTTACCGTGGTTGACACACTGTATGCCGGTCCCTTCTCATTCGACAAGGACATGCAGTGGAAGCTCAACGACGACATGACAGAATCCCTGACCGAGTCCGATGACCATACGACATTTACGCTGAAAATCAAGCCCGGGCTGACCTGGCACGACGGGCAACCCGTAACCGCCCATGACATTGTGTATTCGTGGCGGCAGATACTCGATCCGGACGTTCCATGCCAGACGCAGAAGTCCAGTGTCGAGCCTATCAAAGAATGTGTTGCGATCGATGACCTGACGGTGAAGTATGTTCAGCCTGAGCCGTTGGCGACGCGGCGATGGAACCTGCTGTTTCCGATTATCCCGAAGCATATCTTCGAAAAGGACAAAGAAAATCATCCGGATTTGAAGACAGGAGACTATTATAACGCCCAGTCGCGAATGCCCGTGGGCAACGGACCCTACCACATCGTGGAATGGAAAGAAAACGACAGGGTCATCGTCGAGCTATGGGACGACTACAAGGGCGAAAAGCCCTACTTCAAGCGAATTGTGTTTCGCATTATTCCCGACAGCAAGATGACGCTGCTGACGTTTGAGAAGGGGCAGATACATGCGATTGAGCAACTCAGCGCCCAGCAGTTTGCCCGCGAGACCAACACGGAGTCGTTTGCCAAAGTCGGTTACAAGGCATGGGCGGCGCAGTGGCTGTTCGCCTACATCGGCTGGAACATGGACGGCAGTAACCCGTTTTTTGCCGACAAGCGGGTCCGCACTGCGATGACGCATTCGCTCAACATCCCGCTCATCCTGGACAAGGTCTACTACAATCTGGCGACACCTTGCCACGGGGTCTATCACCCCGATTCCTGGATGTACAACCCCGAAGTGAAACTGCTGGATTATGACCTCGAAAAGGCCAAGACACTTCTGGACGCCGCCGGCTGGCTGGTCGATCCCGATGTCGGGTGGCGCTACAAGGATATTGACGGCAAGAAGGTGCTTTTTGACTTTACGTTGCTGACGCCGCAGGGGTCGCCGACGGCCCCGCAGATTGCAGCCATTTTCCAGGAGGACCTCAAACGCATAGGTGTACAGA
>JAGHBX010000359.1 GCA_021160785.1 Planctomycetota bacterium
AGCAGCGAGGGCGCCTGTGCGGCATGGTACAAATACGGCAGGAAACGAAAGCGGCGGTCGTGAATCAGAGAGAGGATAAAAAGATATTGCTGGCGCACGGCGGCGGCGGGAGGCTGACAAGCAACCTTATCAGCAGTATGATCCTGCCCAGATTCGACAATGACGTCCTTGGGAAACTGGCCGATTCGGCATCGCTTGAGTTGTCCTCGTCATCGGTTCTTTTTACCACCGACAGCTTCGTCGTAAAACCCCTGTTCTTCAATGGCGGCGATATCGGCAAGCTGTCTGTCTGCGGCACGGTCAATGACCTTGCCGTCGCCGGCGCAAAGCCGGTGGCGTTGAGCCTGTCTCTGATCATTGAAGAAGGTTTTGAGATTGCACTGCTGGAAAAGATTCTTGATAGCGCCGCGCACAGCGCCGACGAGGCGGGCGTCCGGATCGTTACCGGCGATACGAAAGTCGTCGAGAAGGGTTCGGCCGACGGGATATTCATCAACACGGCTGGGATCGGGACCAGACTCGCAGGCGTCGAGCTTTCCTTTGACAAAATCACTCCGGGCGATTGCATCATCATCAACGGCACGATCGGCGATCACGGGATGGCGATCATGTCAAAACGCAAAGGGATCGAATTCGAATCGTCGCTTGAAAGCGATTGTGCCTGCCTTGCGGACCTGACCTGCAAGATACTGGAAGGCGCCGACGGAGTTCGGTTTATGCGAGACCCGACGCGGGGCGGCGTTGCCGCTGTGCTAAATGAGATCGCAGGCGGCTGCGGCTGCGATATTGAGATTAATGAAAAGAACATTCCGATCAATCCCACGGTCAAAGCCGCGGCCGATATGTTAGGCTTTGACCTGCTGGACATCGCCAATGAGGGCAAGGTCCTGATCGTCGCATCGCAGGAGTCAGCCGAATCGGTATTGAATATCTGCCGAGACCACCCATTGGGCAAAGAAGCGGCGATAATCGGCACAATCGCCGAGGCCACCGCCGAAGCGCCGATAGTCGAAATGGTTACCGCTATCGGCGGCAGAAGGATTGTCCAGACGCCGTATGGGCGAGAGCTGCCGAGGATTTGCTGATGCACGAGACGATGATAGCCCAGAGCATTGTCGAGGCGATTTCCAAAGCGGCCGCCAAATACGACGCCAAACCGATCGCCGCCAGAATCTCCTGCGGACAGTTGAATCCCATCAATGACGAGGTGCTGAACTTCGCGTTTGAAATTGTCGCTCAAGACAGCGTTTGCCAGGGCGCCAAGCTTCAGATTGTTCATATCCCGCTCAAGGGAAAGTGCAAAAACTGTGGCGATGCATTCGATTTTGACATATACTCTCCCGGCTGCCCGGCGTGCAAGAGCAATGAATTCAGTATCGAGCCGGACGCACCGCTTTTGCTGGAAGAGATAGAATTTGAGGACAAGTGAAACAATCTCCGCCGAAGGCGGTTTCCTGATGAGTGTTTGGTTTGGGATGGCGTATGAAGATATCTCTAAAAAAGAAAATTCTGGACAAGAACGAGGAATGCGCTCTGCAAAACAAAGCGTTCTTTGCAGATAACAACACGTTTTGCGTAAATGTCATATCCTCGCCGGGTTCGGGGAAGACGACGATCCTGTCAAGAACCGTCGGCGACCTCAAAGATCGCCTCAGGATCGGGGTCGTCGAAGGAGACATCCGCACGGACACCGACGCGAAGAAGATTCGATCCGCCGGCGCAGCCGCCGTACAGATCGAGACAAAGGGCACGTGCCATCTCTCCGCCGAGCAGGTCACCGGCGCGTTAGGTGCAATCGGCGCCGCCGACCTTGACATCGTGTTCATCGAAAACGTCGGCAATCTCGTCTGCCCGTCGGCGTTTGACCTCGGCGAGCAGGCAAGAACCGTCGTCCTCTCACTGCCCGAGGGCGACGACAAGCCCATCAAGTATCCCGGCACATTCGCCAAGGCCGACGTGCTCCTGATCAATAAGATGGATCTCGTCGATTTCGTGGACTTTGACCTCGACCGCGTGATCAACCACGTACGCACCTTGAAACCCGACATCCAAATTTTCCAGGTCTCGGCAAAAACCGGCGAGGGGCTACAAGCCTGGTACGACTGGCTGACGAAAAAAGCAGACGCAAAACAGCCAAAGGACGATTGAATGTCAGGAGGGATTTGATATTCTATTGGGTAAAGACGGATATGGTAAGGAGAACAAAGATGGGGCATGGACGGCTTGTTATTGTACTTTTGGCGGCGGTTTTGATGGCGGGGTGTGAGATGGAGACGGTCAAACCAGCCAGGACATTCGGAGACGACCTTGAGTTCCTCAAACATCACACCGACGTACTCGTTCTTGCCGACGACGAAGGCAAGGCGCAAGTAGCCATTGTGCCCGCTTACCAGGGACGGGTCATGACCAGCACCGCCGCAGGCGCCGCTGGCGCCGGCTTTGGCTGGATCAACCGGGAGCTGATCGCCTCCGGCCGAATCGATGCGCACATGAACGCTTACGGCGGCGAGGAACGGTTCTGGATGGGGCCGGAGGGCGGGCAGTTTTCCATCTTCTTCGCCAAGGGCGCAGAGTTCAACCTCGACAACTGGCGGACGCCGGCGGTGATCGATACCGAACCGTTCGGGGTCGTCTCGCAAACCAACACAACAGTAGCGTTTCGCCGCCTGACAAGGCTGACCAATTACTCGGGTGTGATATTCGATGTTCAGATCAATCGAAGCGTCAAGCTGCTGCCCGCCGACTCCCATGCATGGGCGCTGGGCGCAGACATCCCCAAAACTATCACAGCCGTCGCCTTCCAGACGGATAACAGCATAACCAACAAAGGCGCAAAAGCCTGGACAAAAGAGACCGGCCTGCTGTCCATCTGGATACTCGGCATGTTCAATCCGTCCGATGAGACGATAGTCGTCATTCCATTCGAGCCGGGTCCGGACAGCGAGTTAGGACCGAAGGTCAACGATGAATACTTCGGCAAGGTCCCCGCCGACCGCCTCATCGTCGGGGACGATGTGCTGTTCTTCAACTGCGACGGACAATACCGCAGCAAGATCGGCCTTTCGCCCAAACGCGCAAAACCGATCATGGGAAGCTACGATGCGGCGGGCGGGGTTCTGACCATCGTGCAGTACAACAAACCCGAAGGCGCAACCGACTATGTCAATTCCATGTGGGAACTCCAGGACAAACCGTTCGCCGGCGACGTCGTCAACTCCTACAACGACGGCCCGCCCAAGCCGGGCGCCAAACCCTTAGGACCCTTCTACGAACTGGAAACATCATCGCCCGCCGCGGAGTTGAAACCGGGCGAAACCCTTTCGCACATGCACCGCACGTTCCACCTGCAGGGACCGGAAAAAGACCTCGATGCCATCGCAAGGGCAACCTTAGGCGTCTCGCTGGACGAAATCAAATCCGCAATGGCAAAACCAAAATAGCAAAAAAAAGACCGGCGCAAAGGCGTTTGGAGCCGGTGCGCCGGCCTCTTTATACTCTGTCAGTCAATATCCATGATCTCGATGTTTTTGAAATACACAACCGAGCCGTGACCCAAGAAACCGATATGTCCTTCTTTGTTCTTCAAACCGGGATGGCGTTTCGGATCGTGCATCTTGCCCGGCGCGTAATTCTTCACCGCCTCTTCGATATCGGCGTCCACGATAGTCGTGCCGTTAAGAATGACCTTGATCTTCGGGCCCTTTGCGATGACCTCCTGGTGGTTCCACTCGCCAACCGGTTTTAGAAATCCACGCTTTGCAGGAACGATTCCATATATTGAGCCGTGGTATTGATAGGGCTGTAGCTTTGTATAAGCGCTTCCGGTATTGTCCAGAATCTGCAACTCCATGCCGGCGTAGGCGGCGTCGCCGTGGGACGGAGTCCGGATGCCGAGGCCGTTGTTGGCGTTGGTGGTGAGTTTGAAATCGAACTTGAAATGGAAGTTGTCGAACTGTTCGGCGGTGTAGAGATTTCCGCCCGGCTTGCAGACGATGGCGCCGTCTTCAACGATATAGCCCTTCGTATCGCCTATCCAGCCGGCAAGATCACGACCGTTAAACAGCGGGCGAAACTCGCCGGCTCGCGGTATCTCACGAATGAAGATATTTGTAAAATCAATCGGGTTGCCGTGGCACTGCAGCTCGATCTGCTCGGTCGCAAAGATCGGTCGGCTGCGGTCCCAGTAGTTTTCCAGCACCACATTATCGACCACGAGTTCGCCGTTTAGATAGACGGTGACCTTCTCGCCAATCATGATGATGCGGAACGTGTTCCACGCGCCGATCGGGTTGTCGGCGATCTTAGTGGGCTTGGATGGATTCTTCTTGTTGTTGTACAGACCGCCGGAACCGATTTTCCACTGTTCCGGATCCCATATCTGAACCTGCGGCGCGCCGCGAAGATAGATGCCGCTGTCGCCATGCGGATTTACGATCCTCCAGTCAACCAACATTTCAAAATCGCCGTATTTCCTCGCCGTGGCAAGACTGAAACCCTTGCCGTCAAAATGCAGCACGCCGGCTTCGACTTTCCACGACTGTCGCATAGACTCATCCTCTTTGGCCTGGAGTTCGGCATGTTTTTCGGGTGTAAGCGTGGCACGCTTTATGGGGTTGTCGTTGGGTCTGTGAAGGAGAGCTTTCCAGCCGGTAAGGTCTTTGCCGTTAAAGAGGGCAACGAATCCCTCGGGCACGGGTTTGATCTCGGCGGTCTTCGTCGGAGCGATGCTCTTTATGTGTTTTTCAGCCTGCTGGCGAAGCCTGGCGTCGGAAACAGCCCCAATCGCCCTTCTCAGGATCACCACCGATTCGTATTGGCTCAATCCCTTCTCGCCGCGCTTCTGGGCGCATGCGATCTTAACCGCCGCCAGCGCCGCCTCGGATTTCAGCGCGTCGTCGTCAAGATAACCGGCGACGAGCCTTAGCGACTCAATCGATCTTATCGAACCGAGACCGGCGATGATGAGCTTCTTCTCGTCGGGTCTTTCGACGGTCCTTAAGGCCTGCCTGTACATTTCAATTGCCTGGGCCTGATCGGCGCCGCTTGTTGTCAGCAGGCGAACCATCCCGCGAAGCGCCAGCACACGATGAGTAACATTGTCGGTGCGCTTGATGATATTCAGCAGAGCCCCGGTCGCTTCGCCGCTGGGCCAGGATGTAAGTGCACGCACGGCGGCATCGATGACGGCTTTGTTACCTGTGGCCGTTTCCTTGACGACCGCCTTCATCGCTGCGCCGCCGCCGATTCGACCGAGAACCTGAATCAGCGCTATCCTCTTGCTTCCCTCGGCTTTTTGCATTGCGGCCAGAACTTTGCCGGCGCGTCGCTGCGGGTCTTCAATCTGCTCTGCGACGGCAACGATCGTTCTTTGGGCGGCCGTGTGATCGGCGCCGCCTGTCGTCGTATTCAGTATCCCGATGAGCTTGTCCATATCTTTCGGTGTGCCGACATCGACAAGAGACTTGATGGCCGCCGAGCGGACCGCGCTGTCGCTGCTGTCGACCTGCGCGAAAATCGCTTCGGACTGGGCTTTCGCTTTTCTCGCGGCAAGGGCGCCGATGATGGCGACCTTTGCCTGAGTGTTCATGGTGGGGAGAATTTTGGCCATCGCCCGCAGGACCGTATCGCCCTTGACGCGGCTGACGGTCCGCGCGGCGAACTGGATTTCATCGGGTGCGGTGCTGCTTTTCATAAACTCCAGCATGGACATAACCGCTGCGTCGCCGCCGAGTTTGACGGCGGCCGCGATTGCGGCGGTCCTGACGTCTTTGTCGCCGTCCTTGAAAGCGCCGATGATTCGATACATGGCCGCCTTGTCACCGCGTTCGCCCAACATGCCTATGATCTGCGCTTTGGTCGCACCTTGCGAGGCGTTCATCTTGTCGATCAATTTATTCGTTATCGCCTGGCCGTCGATATTGTTTGCAAGCGCAAGTGCCGCCGCCTGGACCTTTATGCTGTCACTGTCGGCTGCTGTGAGCAGATCGCTCAGGGCCTTTTCTCCCTCCGTTGAAACCAGCGTACTGAGCGCGGCGCACTGTACGTGCTCGGTGCCGGTCTTGATGAGATCGCGGCAGATTGCGGCGCATTGGTGTTTATTGCCGTCTTCGGCAAGTCGGCGGGCATAGAGCAGGTAGTACGAAGTTGCTTTTGCCCGTTCGTAAGAGCCTTTCGCCTGTGCCGCCTTGGCCAGCACACTGCCGGCGGAAGGGTCGCCAATGTTGGCGATTGCATGGAGGGCGGCCATTCGCGTATTGGTGTTCTTGCTGGCGGTAAATTTTAGCAGGTCTTTGGCCGCCGCCTTGCATTTGACATTGCCCAAGGCGCTGATTATCGTAACGAGATTGTTGCCTTTTGCCCTGCCAAGCGCTTTTACAAGGGCGGCTATTGCCTTGTCGCAGGCGATTGCCTGCAGCGCCTGGCTCGCCGGCTCGCAGAGCCTTTCGTCGGACAGATACCCGCTTATCGCATCGACCGATTCGGCCTTGCCGACACGCTGGAGTCGCTCGATCAGGAACCGCTTTACCTCCTTGCCTTTTGCCTTGTCCAAAGATTCGATGACCGCGCCGACGAACATCTTTCGTTCGCCTTCGGCACCGGGGCGCGAGACGTAAACAGCCATCCCGTCCAGCGCGTAGCGGACTTTGGAATCGTCAACATCGCCGGGTTCTGCGAGCATCGCACAGAGTTCCCTGACGGCGGACGGGCCGATCTTTACCAGCCCGGCGGCATTGGCGCCGATTGCGGCCGGGTTGCCTGCCGGTGTTTTTTCGAGAATCGATTTCACATCGCCGACGGCAAGGGAGGTCGTCAGCATCGCAAGTGTCAGCAACAGTAATGTTATTTTGGTTTTCATCTTTTTTCTCCGTTTGAATCTTTTTTTAACTTTACAGCGGCACTATCCAGGCAGATACCAGGGTCCCCGGCCCGGCTGATCGATGTAGCGGTTGGCTTCGTCGTCGTCGATAAACTGCTCGGCGACCGGATCGTATCGCAGCGGCCTTGCAAGGCGCACCGCAATCTTGCCGAGATTGACGATAGTGCAGGAGCGGTGGGCGTTGGATTCATTGAGTGCGAATTTCAGCCGGTTTCGCACCGCATGCGAAAAATCGGTTACCTGTGGTTCGGGCTCAGGCAAAGTCGCAAGCTTTTCTTTCAGATTCGGAATGTCCGATCGCAGTCGCGGATAAAGCTTGCCCAACGGTCCTTCGATAAACGGCGCATTAACGTCTTTGTTCTCGCCGTCTAAGATCAGTTGACAGCCGTCGGCGTATTTCATCTCGATTCGCCGCCATGGAATCGCCGCATCCGGATGCTGCTGCGGAGTGTCGGCCTCGATCTGCACGGGGCTTGTATCGTCCTTGCCTAAGATGTACTGGACGGGATCGATGTAGTGCATGCCCATGTCGCCGAGCCCGCCGCCGTCATAGTCCCAGTAGCCGCGAAACGACCCATGCGTGCGATGCGGATGATAGGGCTTATACGGGGCAGGTCCCAGCCAGAAATTGTAATCAAAGTATTCCGGAACCGGTTGGGGAACCAGGTGAGTCCTGCCGCTCCAACTGCCGAGCTTCCAGTTGAAGCCCGTTGCGGCGTTGATCGTGACCTTCAAAGGCCAGCCCAACAGACCGTTTTCGACAATCTGCTGGATCGTTCGAACCGTCGTGCCGAATCCGTAGAAACCGCCGCTGAACCGAAACCA
>JAGHBX010000152.1 GCA_021160785.1 Planctomycetota bacterium
GCGCTGATATAGGCCGGCGACATATCCATGGCTACGGCTTCGATGTTGGCCCGACTGCGTTTCAGGTAACCGTTCACAAGAATTATGGGCAGGGTGAATCTGTCCAGTGGGCGATGAGACATTGATGGATGAATCGAAAGACATTTTGCTGTTGCTTCTTGCAGGTGGCGATGGTTGTCCAGATGCGCTGGCACCACTGGATTCCGGCCTGGCCGCGTGTGCCCTGTGTGATACGGCGGTCGATGACGGTGTGGCGAATCTCTCGCTCAGTACTGTTGTTGGTCGGCTCAATCGCCGGTTCGGCAAGGAAGCGGAAGTAATTCTCTGCCGCTCGGCCTTTGAACCGCCGGGCGAGTTTCTTGGCCAAGGCATGGTCCGGCGGTCGACGCATCCGTTTCAAAAAACCCTGCTTGATGGTCAGCATCTTTCGCGTGAAGGTCGGCTCACGGTAACGGGCCCGGCGGTGAAGGGTGTCAAAGAGCTTCTTAAGCCAAGCCAGCAACGTCTGGCCCCAGCGAGCCAGGGGTTTTACACCCGAATCCGTCAGGAAGCGGATGTCCCGAATCAGGTGAGCCATGCAATACTGGACCCAGACGTTGAAGAGCCGGGCATACTTGCGGTAAGCACCCCAGTAGTCGCAACCGATGATGCCTGCAAAATCTTCGCCCAGGATTCGGATCAGCACCTTACTGCCGCGAGAGGCATCGATGTGGAACAGACTGTAGAGAGGGGTTTGAAAGCACCACGTCCAATGCAGCCGCCCAGCGTCCTTATGGCCCGTTTCATCAATACCCAGATGCGACGCATGCGGCAGATAGTCCAGCAACTGCTGATAGGGTCCAGACAGGGCTTGCGAGACCTTTTGCGTGGCCTTGCAGAGCACCCCACGCGAGAGCTCCAGACGTATGACCTCTTTGAAGAACTGCTGGATGGTGCTGTAGGACATGTGACAAGCGCCCTTCATAAAGGCGATGGCGGCAGTTATGTCCGCTCCCAGCAAACCGCCCGTGCGAATCTCGTCGGGCATGGGGGCGATGTGAATCCGGCCCGTTCGCGGGTCCCGGTATTTGCGGGCGCGATGTTCGACGACGGTGTAGCACTTCTCCGGCAGCGTCACTTGCTGGACGACGTACCAGTCATCCAGTGGTTCCAATGCCTCGGCATCGGTGGCTCGGAACTCATATTCGATTACCTTGTCGACTTGTTCCGGAGCAAAAGAAATGCGTGTGTTCTTGCGATGTCCCGGCTGGGCACCACGTTTACGTTTCTTCCGACGTTTGTCAGCGCACTTCTGGGGTTTGACGATATCCGACGACGGGGGCTTGGACGAATTGCCCGAGTTCTTCTTCAACCGGGCGAGTTCCTCTTGAAGCCGTCGTATCATCTCGCGCAACTGCCGATTCTCGTCCTGCAACTGAGCGATGAAAGCATCCTTGTCTGTCATAACTCATTGTGTACCCGCATGTTCTGGATCGCGCAAGTCTTTTATTGCGATTTCTCAACTTTTGCCAAGAAAAACTGTGAACGGTTACAAAAAACCGAGAAAAACCGCGACAAGTTAAGATAGGGCTTGCTGAGTAAGTTCTAAATTCATCTTTTACAGAGAGATAGGTTGCGGATAGACTGTGGCAAGTGAAAGGAAGATCAGCAAAGACACGTCATACCCTTGCACCGGGAGGCACGGATGTATCGCCAAGACGACCCCAATCAGATGGCCTTCGAGGACTTTTATCTGCCGTTTGGCGGCAAGCTACGGAGCGACAATCGCTGGGTGGTTCTCTCGAAACAGATTCCCTGGGACGAAGTGGAACGGCAGTATGCCACGCTGTTTTCCGGTCGTGACACCGGCCCGGCGGCCAAGTCGGCACGTCTGGCGCTCGGTGCTCTGATCATCAAGGAACGGCTGAGCACTACGGACCGTGAGACCGTCGAGCAGATTCGTGAGAATCCGTATCTGCAATACTTCTTGGGCTTTCCCGAGTACAAAGACGAAGAACCGTTCCATGCTTCTTTGATGACGCATTTCCGCAAGCGTTTCGACAAAGAGACATTGGCCAGGATCAATGAATCCATCGTGCTGGCGGCGCGACAGCAAGCCCGGGAGGCGGCGTCTGAACACGATGACACGCCGGATGATCCGCCGCCGGGCAACCGGGGCAAGCTGATCGTCGATGCGACCTGTACGCCGGCCGATATCACTTATCCAACCGACTTAAAACTGCTCAACGAAGCTCGCGAGAAGACCGAGGAAATGATCGACGTGATGCATCATTCTCTTGTCGGTGAACGTCCCAAGCCTCGGACGTATCGGCAAAAGGCCCGTCGGGAGTACCTGGCGCTCAGCAAGCAGAAGCGGCCGGGCCATAAGAAGATCCGCAAGGCCGTTCGCAAGCAACTGGGATATCTTCGACGCAACCTGCAGACCATTGATAAAATGACTTCAGAAGGCTTGTTGAAGCACTTGACCAAACGTTTGTATCGCCTTCTATTGGTGATTCAGGAGTTGTATCGACAGCAGTTGTGGATGTATCAGAACCGGAGTCACAGGGTCGAGGATCGCATCGTCAGTCTCCACCAGCCTCACGTTCGGCCCATCGTTCGCGGCAAGGCGAAAAGTCCGGTTGAGTTTGGCGCCAAGATTTCCGTGAGCCTGGTCGATGGTTTCAGTTTTGTCGATAATCTGAGTTGGGACGCCTTCAATGAGTCGAACGATCTCGTCGGTCAGATCGAAGCATACTGGCGGCGTTTCGGTTGCTATCCACAATCGGTTCATGCCGACCAGATCTATCGAACCCGTGCGAATCGTCGCTACTGCAAGGACCATGGA
>JAGHBX010000270.1 GCA_021160785.1 Planctomycetota bacterium
TGGCCGGGCCACTCGAAATTCACCATCATCTCATCGTCTATCCACGCCTGAATCATTTTTTTGGTCACCCGCAGGCGTATCTGGTACCACTTGCCGCTCTCGACATCCAGGTTCCAGGACGTCTCATTGTTGGCGGCGTCATAATAGTCGATATTTGAAAGGCCCACGAGCCCGCCGCCCCAGCCGCCGACAACGAGGGTGCAGGGACTTTCGTTGACCGGAAATGTCAGGCCGCAGAAGAAATCTGTGCCCTCGATGCGCATCGCTTCCAGCGAAATCTCATAATCCATTCGAAGCAGCGGCCCCGTCCATGTCACGCCGCTCATGTCACGGCCCGTCGCCATAACGATCCGGCCGTCTTCGACATAGCTTTTGCCGTCCTCATCAAAGGGCGTCTGCTTCCACTGACCCAACGACTCGCCGTCAAAAAGGCTCACCGCCCCGCCTGACTCCAGCATCTGGCGGGTAACAATGTATTTCGCCCTGTGACCGGAGCACGACGTAAGCGACAACACAATCGCCAAAAGCAGTGTCAGGCCGCAAAAACGTATTATCCACCTGCGGTTATCGCCGTATGCCATTTTTGCTTTTCCTTTGCCTGAATCGACCATTTAACTACTCCTTTCGTCGTGTTTTACCGAGATTGACCAGATTGTATAGCTCAGTATAACGTCCGGCAGTGCAATCGTCAAATGCCCGTTCTTTGCAAAAAACGCTTCACAAAGGGCCGCCTGTATGTTAAACTCAGGAAATTAAGGTCATTGGTGTTGTGTACGAAAGGAATTATATGCGGTGGGAAGGTCGATGAGCAGTTTAACCATACTGGCCTGTGTGGCGATATGTTCACTGGCCGGCAAGGCGACGGTCGCACCCGATAAGGTACAATGGGCCGCCCGTACTCCTGTAGCATCCGAAAATCAAATGACAGAGTCGCGCCGGACGGAACCGCCGGCGCTGAGTTTTTTCAAAATATATGATCCCGGTGTTGGCGAAGATGAGCCCTGGTACATCAACGACCACTGTTTTGTTCGCGGCCCTGACGGGTTATGGCATCTCTTCGGCATTACACACGCAGAACCCTTCAACCCGATGGACGAAGACAACCTTGCCCATGCAACAGCGAAAGCACTGACGCAGATCGGCTGGAAAAAGCGCCCCTTTGCACTTTCCGTTGATGAGGCCTTTGGCGAAAGGCACCTCTGGGCCCCGCATGTAGTCAGCCACGATGGGCTTTACTATATGTACTACTGCGCCGGCGACAAGGACCATGCCAAATACAAGATTCACCTGGCTACGTCGAAGGATCTTTGGCAATGGAGGCGTCATGCGGATAATCCGATGGTAGTCGACGGCTATGATGCTCGGGACCCGTTTGTGCTGAAAGCCGGCGATGAGTGGGTGATGTATTACTCCTGCACGAGCGAACCAAAGGGCGGCAACCACATTGTCGCCTGCGTAACGAGCAAGGATCTGATTCACTGGGGCGATCGCAAGGTGGTTTTTACGGATCCGTCAAGAGGCACATATGGCGGCCCCACCGAGTCGCCGTTTGTAGTTCGACGGGGCAAGTTTTACTATCTGTTCATCGGCCCGCGAGGCGGTTATGTGGGCACGAGCGTATATCGCAGCACAGATCATTTCCAGTGGAAGCCGGCGCAGAAGGTGAGGCATTTTAGATCCCATGCCGCCGAGGTCATACGGGACATCGACGGCAAATGGTATGTCAGCCACTGCGGCTGGAAGCAGGGCGGCGTGTATCTGGCGTCCTTCCAATGGTACGACGGCCTGGACGATGGGGGCGCCTCATTGCCCGTGCCGGAACGATAATTTTTCTTACAGGAGAGCCGATACAATGAAAACCGACAAAAAAATGATTGTCTCGCAGTACTGCCTCGACCGGCGGCGATTCCTTGCTGTTGCAGGGGGTGTTACACTCATTCGTCATATCTCTTTTGCAGACACCGGCAACCCCCCCGAGTTGACCCGGTGGGCGTTTGCTTCAGATACCCATGTCCCGACAACGGATAAGAGCGACAATCCCCCGCGTGGGCATTATTTCTTCGACCCGCTGGGGAATACGAGAAGAACCATGGCCGCCATCGCCGCGGATGCCCCGGTCGGCGTGGTCATTACCGGCGATCTGGCGAGGCTCACCGGCCAAGTGGGCGATTACAAGAATGTCGCAGACTGCCTGGCTGCCCTGCCGAAGAAATGCCCCGTGTTTCAGGCCCTGGGCAATCACGACCATCGGGCAAACTTTCGCCAGGTTTTCAAAAAGACCCCCGGTATCCATCCGGCGGTGGAAAAACGGTACATCACCGTAATCGATACGCCGCCGGTGCGATTCATACTGCTGGATTCACTCAGACGGGTAAACGAGGGCAATGGCGAGCTGGGACTTAGCCAGAGAATGTGGCTGAAAGACTTCCTCGCAACACATGACGATACGCCGACGCTGATCTTTCTTCACCATAACCTGTCGCCGAAGGGCGGCGCCATCGCCGACGCATTGCTGTTCTTCGAGATCATCCGGCCGATACGCAGCGTCAAAGCTGTTGTGTTCGGTCATTCCCATGTCTATCGTTATGCCGCTCTCGACGACATTCACCTGATCAACCTTCCCGCCGTCGGCTACAGCTTCAATGCGAAAGTTCCCGTAGGATGGGTCGAAGCAAAACTGACCTCTGACGGCGGTCGATTCAAACTGAACGTCATAGACGGCCCTTCTCCCGCCAACAGGATCAGAGAATTGACATGGCGACAATAGCGGCCAACTGCGCCGAGGCCTTGGCGGCGTCATAATAGTCATATTTGAAAGGCCCACGAGCCCGCCGCCACATCCTTAGAGAAAAACATCTTTTTCCTCGGATTTCCCAGGTAGTTCGTGACAAATTGGTTGGAACTTGAAAGCATGAAGCTTATGAAGACCATCTGTTAGAAAGGGATAACATTATGTCTAATGCCACTCGTATCAAGTGCTGGTTTCGGTTCGTCACTGTGATCGGCATCGTTCTCTTTCATGCCGTGCTATCGACAGCCGACAACAAGAATGCGGACCGCATAAAGCCGTATGCAGAGAACCCGTGTTACTGGCAATATCAGGGCAAGCCTGTGCTGCTGCTGGGCGGAAGCAAGACGGACCATATCTTCTTGCTCGATGATCTCAAAACGCATCTCGACGAGATGCAGGCAGTCGGGGCCAACTACGTACGCAATACGATGAGCCAGCGGGAGGGCAAGGATCTCAAGCCGCACAAGCTGCTGCCGGGCGGAAAGTTCGACCTCGATCAGTGGAACCAGGAATACTGGAAGCGCTTCCAGAACATGCTGAAGTGGACTGCCGAGCGGGAGATTTTTGTGCAGATCGAGGTCTGGGACCGCTTCGACTATTCGACAGTGAACTGGGAGACGAGCCCGTGGAATCCCGGCAACAACGTGAACTACACCTACGAGCAAACAGGCTTTGCTTCCGAGTACCCCCAGCATTCCGCTCGCGACCTTCAGCCTTTCTTTCACTCGATCAAAGGCATGTCGCGGTATCACAAGAAGCTCGATCTCATCCGGAGATACCAAGAGGCATTCGTCGCCAGGATGCTGTCCTACAGCCTGGACTACGGACACGTCCTCTACTGTATGGACAACGAGACGTCCACCCCGGCAAAATGGGGGCAGTACTGGATTGGGTTCATCAAGGCCAAGGCCGCCAAAAAAGGTGCGGCGGTTTGCACGACCGACATGTTCGACGATGCGTTCGACGCCGACAAAGCAGAACATACTCCGATCATCTTCAACGACGCCGAGCACTACATGTTTGCCGACATCTCGCAGGTGAACAGCCGAAGCTACGATGAGACGCACTGGGAAAGGCTGCAGTGGCTTTTGCGGCAGGTCAATACGCATCCGCGCCCCAGTAACCACACCAAGATATACGGGAGCGGGTACTATACCTTCGGGACGGGCGGGCCTGAAGATGGCGTTGAGCGATTCTGGCGAGACATTCTCGGCGGCTCGGCGAGCGCCCGGTTTCACCGTCCGGACGCCGGCAACGGACTCAATGACTTCGCCAAAGGGAGTATCAAGGCGGCACGCATTCTGGAGAGCCTGATCAAGTTCTGGGATATCACGCCGCAGATGAAGCTGCTTTCGGAGCGCCAGAGCAACGAGGCCTACCTGGCGGCAAAACCCGGCGAGAGCTACGCGCTCTATTTTACAAATGGCGGGTCCGTGGGGCTTGATCTGTCCGGCGCAACAGGCTCCTTCGATGTGACATGGATTAGTGTCTCTATGGGCGTACGCACTCGGACGTCGGCTGCCGGGGGTTACCGCCTTATGAAAAAGACTGTTGCAGGCGGCGGTGTCGTAACGATCTCTGCGCCGTACAAGGGCGGCTGGATTGCCGCGATCGTGAAGACTAAACCCTGACGTTGCATAAACTGCTCCTGATTACCCCGCGAAAAGAATTGCGTCAAGGAGGCACAGCGGGTGTTGTTTGATCCGACGCAAGGACTGGTGTGTGCAAGGCAGCCATGGGATCAGCGGCCCAGGTTGGGCTTTATGCAGTTACGACCCTGGTTCGGACACAACTTTTATCTCAATGCTGTGCTCCTTGAACATCCCAATAGCCAGGGCTATCAACAGGACAAGCATTACAACAGGGAATGAAGCAATCCATGAGTAATGATGAGTTGATACCCAATGTGATCCTTCAATCAAGAATGAAATCAGCCCAATAATACAAAGACCTGTGCCCAATATATTCACTGCCGGCATTCCGTGCTTACGGGCCAGGACAAATAGAATAACTCCAATACCATATGCAGCCACATAAGCGAAGACCTGGGGTGGAGAGTATTCGCTTTTGTACTCATTTCCAAAACCGCTTCGGTGCGAATAGGTCCAGTAGTTGATGGAAAATGATTGATCCTTTCTAATGAAGCCTAATGCAGAGAAGTTCGTACAGGCAAGAATAAGCAGAAATACATGAGTCATGAAGATGTAATGAA
>JAGHBX010000255.1 GCA_021160785.1 Planctomycetota bacterium
CACCAGAACAGATCGAAAAAGGAGCGAACAGAATAAAAAAATGGCTCGCCTGAGAAAAGCTGTCAGGAGACCTGTTGAAGCGGCAGGAAACATGATTGATTTGATCGAAAAAAAACGCCGGACACTGGCCCAATTATGCCAAAGGTTTCACGTCTGCCGGCTTGATGTATTCGGCTCGGCGGCCGTGGGCGATTTTGACGAATCCTCCAGCGACCTCGATTTTCTCGTTGAATTCGACGAGGGTGTGGGGAACCGCCGATTCGATAATTATTTCGAACTACTCAGGGCGCTGCAGCATCTGTTCGGCAAACCGATTGATCTTGTCGAACCGGGCGGCCTGAAAAATCCCTACTTCATGCGACACGTCAATGAAACAAGGAAACAGCTTTATGTCGCACCGTGATCCGCAGAAATATCTCTACGATATGCTCAGCAGTTGTGAGTTTCTTCTGGAATTTACACGCGGAAAAACAGTGGACGATTACGACAATGACCGGGGCTTTCGTTCGGCATTGGAACGCGAATTACAGATTATTGGAGAAGCGTTGATGTTGCTTGAGAGATCTGCACCTCAATTGGCGCAGCGTATCCCTGAATACCGGAATATCATCGGTTTCCGTCATGTCCTTGTACACGGCTACAGTAGCCTGAATGCGGAGACCGTTTGGAATGTAGTTGAGACAAAACTTGCGGGGCTTGCTGGAGAAATCAAGTCCCTGATCGAGGAATAGCGTCTTTCGACGGGCAATGCCGAATACAACTCAGCCAGGACTGGAAATGACTGAAATAACAGATTCGCCGAAACAAAACGCCTTCAAAGGCTTACCCGTAATCGTCTTCTGGGCGGCTATGATTGTCTTTGCCGCCCATGCCTGCACGCACATGGTCGCCGCCGGCGATACGTGGGTCGCCATGGCCTGCGGAAGACATTTCGTCAATCATGGCGTGGACACCGTCGAGCCCTTCAGCGCCAACTCCCATAAGGCGGGCCCAACCGATGAGCAACTCGGCAAGTTTCCCGAATGGCTGCGACCGACTATCAAAAAAATTCACCCCACCGGCTGGATAAATCAAAACTGGCTGACCCACGTAATCTTCTACAAACTCGCCAGTACACTCGGCTCCGAAGGCCAATACAACTACAATGCCCTGGTCTACTGGAAATTCGCTGTCACGCTTGTTGCCGTCTTCTGCACATACTACATCGGACGCTTGCTCGGTGTAAGCCCGCCGTTAGCGGCGGCGGCGGCATGTTTCGCCATTCTCATCGGACGTTCCTTCATCGACATTCGACCTGCCGTTTTCTCTAACGCCATGGTTCCCCTCTACCTGTTGATTTTCCTCCTGACGACATACAGGGATCACCGCTATATCTGGCTCATCGTCCCGCTCATCGTCTTCTGGTGCAACATCCACGGTGGATATATCTGTGCCTTCATCGTCTTTGCACCTTTCCTCGGCCTCCACATCCTGATCAATCTGCCCCGCAGATGGACCATTGCCGTCTACGCCTGCCTGGCGTGGCTGGCCCTTTACGCCATGACATATAAGTTCATGCATCACGATAATTACGTCAACCTCCAACGCGCCCTCGACCCTCGGTTTGTGTCGGTTCCGTTTTATGCCGACGCCATGTTCTATTTCGTGATTCTGCTGGTCGCCGCCGGCCTCATTATGGCAAGACTCAAGAGCGTTGGCAGCACCGCTTTCTACGTCGGCCATATCCTGGCGACGTTCGTCGTGTTTCTCGCACTCCTGACGAGGCATATTATTACGATCCCTTTGAATTTTGTCCCGGCAACAAGACAAATCCTCAAGGTGTTCGTCGGCAGTTCCCAGACCTCCTTTGCCCTCGTCTTTCTTGTAATCGTTACCCTTGGGATTGTTCTGACCATGCCCAAACGCAGATTCATCAGCCTGAAGCCTAAGGCATTGCTTCATATGATCGCCGCCGGCTTCTGTGCTTTCATTGCAATGATCATCTTCAATCCGTTCCATCTGACCAATCTAACCCACACCTTTGTGGTCAGCATCAGCAAGCACGCCGCCTCCTGGCGGCGCGTCAATGAATGGCATTCGGTTGACTGGTTCAAAGACATCAAGAATCCCGTCGGTGAGGATACCACGTTTGGCGTAATGTTCGTTATAATGCTGGCGGCGCTGACCGTGTGGCTCGTGTTTCTCTTCCTCAAGCCCAAAATCAAGAGCATACGCCGTTCCAGACAGTCCGCAGTGCTCCCGGAAGGCTCTTTCCAGTGGCCTCGAATCGACCTGCCCTACATAGCAATTTGCGCCTTTACAGTCTATCTCGCCGTCAGTTCGCGGCGTTTCATCCCGTTAGCCGGACTCGCCGCCTGCCCTGTCATCGCAATGTTCATACAGCAGGCCATACAGATGGACGTCGCAAGAATACAGTTCTTCAAGACCGAAAGGCTCGATCTGCCGCCAATGTCCCTCACCGTCCGGCGATTTATAGTGATATTCATGGCCGCGGGCACTATATTCCTTGCCGTTTTCTGGGGAGCAAAATACAAACGAGTCTATCTCGATCCCTGGCCAAACGATAATATTCGCGACTCGGTCTTTATGAGAATGAGCGCTTCAAACGTGAAACCGTTCGAGGTAATGCAGTTTGTCCGCGAAAACGATCTTAGCGGAACAGTGTTCAACCACTGGACCGAAGGCGGGGCAATAGCATTTGGAGAGAAACCAGACCCCGAAACCGGCCATATCCCGCTCAAGCTCTTCATGGACGGTCGGGCGCAGGCGGCATACGATCATAAAATATTCCGACTCTGGCAAAACATAAAGGGCGGCGGTCCGCCTGCGGCCCAGGCCCACCATCTCAGGGGCAAGTACGCCAACGGGAAATATAAGCCCCTGTTGTACGAGGATTTTGTCAAGATCGGCGAATGGATCGACGAGCAAATGAAAGCCCACGGCGTCTGGGTCATCCTGATGCCGGTAACCGAGATCAATTCCGACTTCACTATGGGCATCATGCGACTGCCCAAATGGCGAACCGCTTTCATGGACAATTACCAGTTTTTGATGTTCGACTCGGAAACTCCACAGGGCAAACTACTCCTCGACAACATTCTTAACAATAAGGCCAAATACCCAAATGAGTTCTCCCGAAATCTCACCCTGGCCAAAAACCTCCTGATCCTGCAGGACCCCAACCGCCAAAAGCAGGGTCTTGCCCACCTCATAAAAGCGTTCGAGATCGAAAACTCACAGGGCCCGATGCAACTGCTCGTTCACGAGGCCGCCCGCAGACACCCCCACCTCAGGGCGCCGGCTAACGCCTACATGAAGAAATTTCTGGACGACTTCATGGAAAACAAAGACACTTACGCCAAGCAGGGCGGCTATATCAAGAAACTCGTCGCCGCCATGATCGCCGCCAATCATCTTGCCGGGCAAAGCGCCGAATATAGAAAAAAATACGGCGGTCTTACCGAAGAGTACAAAAACGAGCGTGAGCTAATTGGAAAAAGATCGAGATGGTAACCCACAATGGATGAATCACCCCATCCTGACCAGTGCAATACGGCCGATTATCGCCCGTCGATAAGCGTCTTCTTCCCCTGCCACAACGAAGCGGCCGTTATCGAAACCCTTGTCGGCAAAACCGTCGACGTACTCGATGCGATCTCGACCGATTACGAAATCATCATCGTCGATGACGGCAGCACAGACGATACCGGTCAAATCGCCGACAGGCTCGCCGCTGAAATTCCGGCGGTAAAGGTCGTCCGCCACGACAAAAACCGCGGCTATGGCGCGGCCCTGCAATCCGGTTTTCGAGCCGCCGTCAAAGAACTCGTCTTCTACACCGACGGAGACGCACAGTTCGACATCGCCGAACTGACCGGCCTGCCGCCCCTGATGCGGCAATATGACATCGTCAGTTGCTATCGCCGAAATCGAAAGGACGGGCTCCTGAGAAGATTAAACGCATTCTGCTGGGGCAAACTCGTCGGAGTCGTCTTCGGCATGAAACTGCGGGATGTCGACTGCGCCTTCAAGCTCTACAAAAGTCGGATATTCGATGACATCGAAATGAAGAGCACCGGCGCCCTGATCGACGCCGAAATCCTTGCCCGCGCATGCAAAAAAGGTTACACTATCGCCCAGAGACCGGTGAGCCACTATCCAAGGCGGGCGGGGCGTTCCTCCGGCGCAAATATCGCCGTCATCGCCCGTGCTTTCGGAGAACTGTTTAAACTGCGAAGACAAATACTCGCTGATTCGAAAAAATGAAACTCTGTCCGTTACAACAACTCACAAGACCCGACCTGCAGAGCCATATCTATTCAAAGGCTCTGCTCGGCAACCTCGCCGGACTAAAGAGCCTCTGTGCGCCCGATACGAAGTTCTGCGCCGTCATAAAAGCCAACGCTTACGGACACGGCATCAGTGAAGTGGTCAACATACTCAAAGATGCAGATGTCGATTTCTTCGCCGTGGCAAGCTTCTATGAAGCGTTTCATGTCGTCGGCCTCATCGACAGGCAGTCCATACTCATCCTCGAACCCATCGTACCCAACTGCCCCCCCGACCGGATATTCGCCTGCGCCAACCACCGCCTCCATTGTGTCATGGCGACACTCGATGCCCATGAATACGTCGCCAATCTGCTGGACGGAAGCGACAGTATCCTCGATATTCATGTCAACGTCGAGTCGGGAATGGGCCGATGCGGCATTGACCCCAATTGTGCCGTCGAACTGATAAAACGCATTGACGACTGCCCCAACACCCGATTAGCCGGAGTCTACACCCATTTCGCGACCGCCGACGAAGAAGACCTCGCATACGCATGGCAACAACTCGACAGATTCAACGCATTTCTTGCCGATACCGGCATACCGGATCGAAGCGACGTCATCATTCATTC